>DATEOP010000216.1:0-11594 GCA_035274065.1 Burkholderiaceae bacterium | reverse complement strand
CATTCTGTGGCAGATCGAGCAGGCCAAAGCGCTGTCGCTGCCATACCTTTATCTTGGTTACTGGATCTCCGACAGTCCAAAGATGGCTTACAAGGCAACGTTCCGTCCCGTTGAAATGCTCAAGGGCGGTCGCTGGGAACGGCAGACCGAAGTTGCAGCTGGCTAGCGAAAGCGGCCTCGTGGAATCCGGGCGTGCTTTATAAACTTGCGCGTCCGCTTCTTTTTTCACTTGATGCCGAATCTGCACACCGACTGACCTTGAGTGCGTTACAACGAGCGCACGATCTCGGCATTGCTGGCTGGACCTCACGAAACGTCAACCCACTGCCAGTCGGCGTGATGGGGCTTCGCTTCGCTAATCCGGTCGGTTTGGCTGCCGGCCTCGACAAGACTGCCGCGCATATCGATGCCCTCGGCAGTTTCGGATTTGGATTCATTGAGGTCGGCACCGTCACACCGCGGCCACAGGCCGGCAACCCTAAGCCGCGCATGTTTCGTCTGCCCGGCGCGCAGGCGTTGATCAACCGGATGGGATTTAACAACGAAGGCGCAGACCAATTTGTTGCCAATGTGCAAAGGCAACGCATGTTTCGCGATAGAGGTGGCATCGTCGGTATAAACATTGGCAAGAACTCAGATACACCCATTGAGCGTGCGCTGGACGACTACCGTTTGTGCTTGCGCCACGTCTACGATGACGCTGACTACGTTGCGGTCAACGTTTCGTCTCCGAATACGAAAGAATTGCGCTCCTTACAAAGCGCGCGTCAACTCGACGGACTTCTGGTGGGTCTTAGCGAGGAGCGAAAGCGCCTCGAAGACCGGCATGGCAAGCGCGTGCCGATGGCGGTGAAGATTGCTCCCGACGTAGCTGATTCGTGGCTGCCACAGATCGCCGACCAACTTGTCGAGCATCAAATGGATGCCGTAATCGCAACCAACTCAACGATCGAGCGCTGCAACGTCACTGGCATGAAGTACGCGGACGAAGCCGGCGGACTTTCCGGCCGGCCGCTGACCGAGCGGGCGACGCATGTGGTGCACGTGTTGGCGCGTCACCTGCAAGGGGCGCTGCCAATCGTCGGCGTTGGTGGAATCATGACGGGAGCCGACGCGGTGAAAAGGATCGAGGCAGGCGCATCGCTGGTTCAGCTCTACACCGGCTTCATTTATTCGGGGCCCCAATTGGTGCCGGAATGCGTTGAAGCGATTCGCTACAGCAAATGCGCTGCTTCATCGCCGCCTGGCCCGACGAGCCGACGCGTTTAGCGCTTCGCTCCGTATCGGACGACGTGCAGAAGCGCGTCGAGCATCGGCGTGCCTCCGAAGTCGACGATCTGCATCTGACTCTCGCATTTATCGGCGAGCTCGCCGATGACGTTGCTTACGATTTGTCCGATGCGATCGCAAACGTTCCCTTCAGGCCTTTCACCTGGCGACTCGACACGTTGGGATTTTTCAGCGATGCAGGCGTTGTATGGATCGGCGCTCCAGCCGAAGCGACAAAGTCGCTGACAGCGCTCGCGGAGCGTGTCCGAGCGCTGCTCGACCATGTGGCCGTGGCATACGATCGCCGCCCATTAGCTCCCCATGTAACGCTGCTGCGCGGAGTCAAGAATTTTGTTGCTGAGAAAGTCGTGCCATTTGAGTGGCACATCGACTCCATAGCTTTGTATCGTTCTTCGGCAGCGCGTCGAGAGCCCCGGTACCTGCGCGTCAAGCGCTGATAACGACGAGAAAAATCCCCGGCTGGCGTGGGCTTTTCGTATCGTGATATAAAAGGCGCAAATGCCGCGCCGCACAATGCCTACTACCTTCCCACGCGATTCGCAGCCTGAATTTGCGAAGTCCGTCACTGCCCGCGAACCCACGGCGATCCAGGTCATCGAGAGGATGATGGCGTTGCTTGACGCGTTGTCAGCGCATGCAGACCCGGTCAGTCTGAAACATCTTGCGCGTGCCACCGGACTCCACCCGTCGACCGCGCACCGGATTTTGAATGATCTGGTTGTGGGCCGTTACGTGGATCGCGCCGAAACGCCGGGGTCGTATCGCCTTGGCATGCGGCTGCTCGAGCTAGGCAACTTGGTCAAAGCTCGCTTATCCGTGCGCGAGGCAGCCCTTGAACCCATGCGCGAGCTGCACCGACGCACCGGGCAGACTGTGAACCTTTCTGTGCGCCAGGGCGACGAGATCGTCTACGTCGATCGCTCCTACAGCGAACGCTCGGGCATGCAGGTCGTGCGCGCCATTGGGGGCCGCGCCCCACTGCATCTGACATCGAGCGGAAAACTCTTCCTTGCACTCGACGATCCGCGGTTGATTCGGGCCTATGCGACGCGCACCGGGCTTGCAGGACATACGCGTAATAGCCTGACCGAGGTCGGCAAGCTGGAGCGCGAGTTATCAATGGTGCGCACGCGTGGATACGCGCGCGACAACGAGGAACTCGAAGTGGGTGTGCGGTGCATTGCCGCGGGCATACGTGATGACTCCGGACGACTGGTCGCGGGACTGTCGGTGTCCGCGCCGGCCGAGCGAATGCAGGATGACTGGATTGCCGAACTGTTGCAAACCGCCGAGAGAATTTCGGCAGGGCTTGGTTTCGCTAGCGCACCGAGCGAGAAACCGCTTGCTTAGGCGAACCTGGCGCGCACTCGCATGCTACATCGTCCGGCGCGACGAAGTCGGTGCCGCCGCAGGCGCCGGTGCTTTAGACAGCCCAGCAGACTCGAGAAAATCGCGAATGCGTTCCGCATCACCCAGCCGCGAGTATTTTCCGACGGAATCGAGCAGCACCATGACGATGCGCTTGCCTTCGATCACCGCCTGCATCACCAGACAACGGCCCGCAGCGGAAATATAGCCAGTCTTTTGCAAGCCGATCTCCCACTCGGGGTTGTCGGTCAGACGGTTAGTGTTGCGATAGTTGACGGTGCGTTTGCCAACGGCCAATGCAAGCTCACCGCTGACTGAATATTGGCGAATCACCTCGTGCTCGTACGCCGCCTTGACTAGGCGCACGAGGTCGCTCGCACTTGATCGATTCTCGGGGGACAGGCCGGTCGGGTCGGCAAAATGCGAGTCATGCATTCCAAGCAGCCGCGCTTTCGCATTCATTGCCTCGACAAAACGCGATAGCCCACCTGGATACGTACGGCCCAGCAGCTGAGCGGCGCGATTTTCCGATGACATCAACGCCAGGTGCAGCGCGGTGCCACGCGTCATTTCGAAGCCGGGGCGGAGGTTAGATCGGATCCCTGCTCGCACCAGTTCGTCTTGCGACACCTGCAGCTCTTCAGTAAGCGGAAGATTGGCGTCCACCGTCACCAGCGCCGTCATCAATTTGGTCACCGAAGCGATCGGTAGAACGGCATTTTTATTCTTCTCGAACAGCACTTCGTTCGTGTCCTGGTCGACCACCAATGCGACCGAGGATTTCAGGTCAAGTGGATCGTCTCCGCGATGCAGGCCCGCCAGATGACCTTCGGACGGACTTAAAACGATAAGCGGCCGCTTGCGCGTTGATTTGATCGGAGTACGGCCGGCGGGAATCGTGCCGCGGACCCTCGTCTGCGCCTTGGCCTTGTTAATGGTCTTCGCCGCCGGCGCCTTGGCTGATGCTGCGTTAGCCTCGTGCATGCCCATCGACGCGACGAGCATGCAACCTCCGACGATTAGTGCGACGACAGAACGCAACTCATTTCTCCGCTTCGATACGTAGGTTGAAGCAGACCACACTGGGACGCTGGCCTACGCCCCATTAATCGGCGTAAATCCCGGCTTTCTTGATGACCGGCCCCCACTTTTCAATTTCGCCTTTCAGATGAGACCCCAATGCGGCAGGGGTGACCTGCTCGGCCGGATAAACGGTCGCACCCAACTCGGACATGCGGGTGCGGAAACCTGGATCCTTTGTGGCCTCTTGCATCGCAGCGACGAGCTTGTCGATGGCAGCTTTGGGCGTTCCTTTTGGCGCATAGACACCGTGCCAAATTCCGACCTCGAACCCTTTCAATCCGCTCTCCTGCATCGTTGGCAGATCAGGCAGCGTCGGCACACGCTTGGCGCTCGTGACCGCATATGCTTTCACGGATCCCGCCTTGATCTGACCGGTGGTATTGGTCGTCTGATCGCACATGAAATCGACCTGCTTGCCGAGAATTGCATTCATCGCATCGGCGGTGCCCTTGAACGGAACAGTTGTCACGTCCGTTTCGATCGCACTTTGAAACATAAGGCCGCACAGGTGCGAGGCGGCGCCAAGGCCCGCGTTGGCAAGGTTCAGCTTGGACTTGTTGGCCTTCACGTAAGTAACGAACTCGCGAAAGTCCTTCGCCGGAAAATCGGACCGCGCAATCATCGTCATCGGGACGTCGACAACTAGACCAACATACTCAAAATCGGTCAGTGGATTGAACGCAAGCTTGCGGTACAGCGCAGGCGCGGTGGACATTCCGATGTGGTGCAGCAATAGGGTGTAGCCATCCGGCGCGGCATTCTTCACGCGTGTCGCACCCACGGTACCCCCTGCACCGCCGACGTTTTCCACCACAACACTTTGACCGAGCGACTTTGTCATTGCCTGGCCAAGCGAGCGTGCGACCGTATCGGTCGGCCCCCCAGCGGTGAACGGCACAACGATGGTCACTGGCTTTGTTGGAAACCCCTGGGCTGCGACGAATCCAGCTGCGGCAAGCAATGCGATTGCAGCCATTGGCCGCACTATCTTGATCATGTTTGTCTCCAAATTCCCTGTACCCGAGATCGGCCCGCCACTTTTCCGTGGCTGTGGTTATTCAGCGCGGGCGATTCTAACCGCGCTTTGGCCGATCAGGGCGCGCTATTTCGCAAAATGACATCAGGATTAACGCTTGCCGGCTCATGACTTAGCGCCAATAGTTCGCGCAAAGTCGCATCAATCTAGCGGTACATGTAGTCGCGCGTCAGCGGAATGTCCGTGCTGCCGGGTCGCACTTGCCGTGAGCCCAGCAGTTGATAAATTGACATCCACCCTTGCGCGAACCCATACGCCGAGCCGGCCAGATAGGCGCGCCAGATACGCAGTGTGCGATCGGTGACCGCCCGCGCCGCCTCTGCTACGCGACTATCGAGACGACGCGACCAGTGCTCCAATGTCCTGGCGTAGTGCGCGCGCAGCGACTCCACGTCCACGACCTCGAAGCCCGCGCGGGACATTTCACGAGTAGCAACGTGCAGATGCGGTAGCTCGCCGTGAGGAAAGACATACTTGTGGACAAAGTCGCCGACCCCGCTGCCAACTGGTCGACCATCCAAATCGGCCGATGTGATGCCGTGATTCAGGAACAGACCGCGATCACGCAACACCCCGGCGACCGATGAAAAGTACTGCCGCAGATTCGCAAGTCCGACATGCTCGAACATGCCGACACTGGCCACCTTGTCAAAGCTGTCTGCGCCAAACCGCTTTTGTAACTCGCGATAATCGAGCAGTAATACGTCGACGCGATCGCCGAGCTTTTCTGCCGCAATCCGCTCGCGCGCGAGGTCGTACTGGTTTTGAGAAAGCGTGATGCCGACTGCCCGCACTCCGTAGTACTGCGCGCCGTGCAAAATAAGCCCTCCCCAGCCGCACCCGACATCAAGCAGCCGTTCCCCGGGACGGAGCCGCAGCTTCCGGCAAATATGATCGAGCTTGGCGAGCTGCGCTGCGTCGATCGATTCGTCGCCGCTTCTGAAGTACGCGCACGAATAGACCATACGCTCGTCAAGCCAGAGGCGGTAGAACTCGTTACCCACGTCGTAGTGATATCCGATGGCCGCGCGATCCTGTCGCGCCGAGTGCTTCAGCAGCATGTGTGCGACACGCTGTGCGGCGCTTGATCCGGCCGCATTTGCGATCCGTTCGGCAAGAGGCACCGCTTCCAGAAAGTCGCCTTGCACGTCGATCTGGCCCTGTACATAGGCTTCCGCCAATGAAGCCAGTGTCGCATCGGCAAGTTGCGGAAGTATCGAGGCGTCTCGAATGAACAACTTGATCCGAGCCGGCCGCCCGAAGCTAATGCGAGAGCCGTCCGGTAGTACGACCTCCAGCGCCGCACCACCCGCGGCGATCATTGACTCTGCTAGGCGAGCCACGCCCGAGTGCACGGCACGCTCGGCGATGCCAGATTCAGAGCTCAATCCACGCGCGATCCACATGACAGTCCTCAAGGAGGAAGACGACCGGGTAACTTACTTGCGGTTGCCTTTCTCAATGATCGACGAGCGAGCGAGCCCGCGTCAACGGTCAGATCGATGCCGCGATCGCCTTGCCGAGATCGGCGGTTCCGGCCGTTCCACCGATGTCGCGTGTTAGCGGAGCATGCTTCGGGCCCGCCGCCAGCGACGACTCAACGGCCGCCAAGACCGCGGCACCCGCCTGCGGGTAACCGAGCCAATCGAGCATCATCGACGCGCTCCAGATTTGTCCAATCGGGTTTGCAATACCCTGCCCGGCAATATCGGGCGCCGAACCGTGTACGGGCTCGAACAATGATGGCGCTGAGCGGTCGGGATTCAGATTGGCCGACGGGGCGATGCCGATCGTGCCAGTGCATGCCGGACCGAGGTCGGACAGGATGTCGCCAAACAGATTGGACGCGACCACGACATCGAACCAGTCCGGGTTGCGAACGAAGTGTGCCGTCAGGATGTCGATATGAAACTTGTCGAGCCGAACATCCGGATGATGAGTCGCCATCTGCTCGACTCGCTCGTCCCAGTAAGGCATCGTGATCGATATGCCATTGCTTTTTGTGGCCGACGTCAGATGCTTCTTCGGACGCTTTTGTGCAAGATCAAACGCGAAGCGCAACACACGATCAACTCCATGGCGTGTCATCACCGTTTCCTGGACCACGAATTCGCGCGTGGTCCCCTCGAACATCCGGCCGCCGATCGACGAATATTCGCCTTCGGTGTTTTCGCGGACGACGACAAAGTCGATCGCGCCCGGGGGCCATGGCTTTCCCTGGCGATCCACCAGCGGCGAGCGGATCCCGGGCATCAACTTGCACGGCCGCAAATTGACGTATTGGTCGAACTCGCGCCTGAACTTGATCAGCGAGCCCCATAGGGACACATGGTCGGGTACCGTCGCGGGCCAGCCGCACGCGCCGAAAAAAATCGCATCGGCGCCCTCGAGCCGCGCTTTCCAGTCAACCGGCATCATGTCGCCGTGCTCGGCGTAATAGTCACAGCTTGCAAAGTCGTGATGCTCAAAGGAAAGGTCGATCGAAAACCGACGCGCTGCTGCATCTAGCGCACGCAGGCCTTCCGGCACGGTCTCCTTGCCAATGCCGTCCCCGGCGATAACTGCAATCGTGTGCTTCATTCGGCTCCCGAATTACTAATCCACAAAGCGCGTAAATCCCGTGACGGGCTCGCGCTCGGTTACGAGCTTGTTTTCGATTCGTGACATATCGGCGAAACCGAGCGACATGCCGCACACGACCATTTCGTCTGCGCTCAACTGCAGCTCGCGTTCTATGACGCGGTGAAATTGCGTAAACGCCGCCTGTGGACACGTGTCGAGACCGCGCGCGCGCGCTGCCACCATTACGTTTTGGAGGAACATGCCGAAGTCGAGCCAGCTCCCCTGCTCCAGGATACGATCGATAGTAAAAATAATTCCGACCGGCGCGCCGAAGAAGGTGTAATTGCGTCCATGCTGCGCATGCATCTTGTCCTTGTCTTCGCGACCGATGCCGAGCAGCCCATATAGATCCCATCCGATCTTGCGTCTGCGCGCCAAGTACGGATCGACCCATTTCGTCGGGTAGTACGCGTACTCCTCGGTGTGCTGCTTGCGCTGCTCCGGGTCGTTATAGACCGTCAGTATCGCTTCGCTAAGCCTCGCCCTGGCTGCACCGGTCAACACCACGGCCTTCCACGGTTGCGTGTTCGTCCCCGACGGCGCACGCGATGCGACCTGCAGGATTTCTTCAATCGTCCCGCGTGGCACCGGAGTCGGAAGAAACGCACGCACCGATTGGCGCGTCACGATCGCATGGTCGACGATCGCGCTGTCGCCCATAGTGCTGCGGTCGCGATTTGACGCGTCGTTCATAGCGCGAGCTGTTGAAGCGCAGCTCGAAGTGCTGCGGGTAGCGCGACCGGCTTGTAGGTCGCCCGGTCGACGTAGACGTGTACGAAATGACCTTGCGCGCTGGCAGTTCCTTCACCTTCGGCGAAGACCGCTATTTCATAGCGCACGCTCGATGTTCCAACGTGTCTCACTCTCAATCCGGCCTCGATGGATTGCGGAAACGCAAGCGGCGCCAAGTAACGACACTGCGTTTCGACAACCAACCCCACCACGTCGCCACGGCGTAGATCGAGGACGCCGGCTTGAATTAGAAAATCGTTGACGACCGTATCAAACCAGCTGAGATACACCACGTTGTTGACGTGGCCGTAGGCGTCGTTGTCCATCCACCGCGTCGTGACACGTTGAAAGTGCCGATAATTGTCGCGGTCATGCGGCGGCTCACGCTCCCCGCTAGCAGTCATTGCTCACGCGCCCCCTTAAATGATGACTTGTGGTTTTTCTTTGTGAGCACTAATGCAACCCCCGCCATCGTGACCAGTACACCACTCCAGGCGATGGGACCAAGCATCTCGTCAAACATCAGCCACGCCATGATCGCTGTCGCCGGTGGCGTCAGGTACATCAAGCTCGTCACTTCGGTCGCACGACCGCGGCGAATCATAACGAGCAACAGCGTGATGGCCACCAACGACAGAGCGACGATCGACCAGATAAGCGCGAGCCAGAATTCAAGTGTGAAATCGACGACCATCGATTCCGTCGCGATAGCGAAAGGCAGGAGCACCACGAATGAGGCAGCAAACTGGATCAGACTGGCGGTGCGCAGGTCAACGTTGGTGGCATGCTTCTTCTGATACAGCGTTCCCGCTGTGATGCCGGCAAGCGCCAGAAAATTGACGCCAAGTGCAAGCGGCTGAACCCCAGCGAGTGTCAGCCGATCCGAAAGCACGAGCGCGACTCCTAAAAAGCCAAGCAGCAGGCCCACCCATTGAATTCGGGACGCGCGCTCGTTAACCGTGAATGCGAGGAATGCTGTTAACAAGGGCTGGGCACCGACCAGCAGTGCGGAGACTCCGGCCGGCATTCCCAGTGCGATGGCAAACCAGACGCCGCCAAGATAGGTTGCCTGCAGCAGAACCCCAACGACGATAACGTCGCGCCAGCTGCTGGCCCCGTGCGGCCACGGCGCCCGAGTGAATGCTATGAGTGGAGCGAGGATTGCGATCGCCCCGGCGAAGCGATACAGCAGAAACGTCAGCGGCGGTGCATGCGGCGCCGCGTACTTTGCCACTATGAAGCCGGTACTCCAGAGCAGCACGAACGCCAGGGGCGCGGCAGACAGCCAAACCGGTGGGCTGGGCGACGGACGCTCCTCAGGCACCGAAGCCAGCGTGGGAGAGTCGTTTTTGTCGCATCGGCGGGATTTTAGTGCATTGCATCAAAAACGCTTGACTTGATCCCTGTAGCCCCTAAAATTCGCTTGTGCATTGCAGCAATCGCAATAGCCGAGCCCTCAGAAGGGCCGAACCGTTTATCCACCATGAGGAGTGTTTGAATGTTTGCAACCCCCGCACAATTTACGGAAATTCAAAAAGGTCAGATGGATGCCGCGATCGCGCTGAGCCAGACCTGGTTTGACACCGCCGAGCGTTTCATGGAACTGAACCTCGCTGCCGCCAAGGCGACGCTGGAAGAGTCTGTGCAGCGCACGCAAGCGATGTTGTCGGTCAGAGATGTTCAAGAGCTGTTCGCGATGTCGGGCGGACTTACACAGCCAACTCTTGAGAAAGCCGTCAGCTATTCGCGCAACGCTTACAGCATCGCCAACGGCGCCAGCACCGAAGTGTCGCGCATCGTCGAGGCCCAGATCGCCGAGAACAATAAGCAAGTCGCTCAGTTGATCGATTTCGCGTCGAAGAATTCGCCGGCCGGCTCCGAGCCTGCAGTATCGATGCTGAAGAGCGCCGTTGCCGCTGCTAACACGGCCTATGACACATTTGCACGCGCGACGCGTCAAGCCGTTGAAATGGCCGAGTCGAATGTGTCGGCCGCAACCGCAGTGACGATGAAAGCTGCTTCGGCTGCCAACGACTCGCCAAAGTCGTCCAAACGCAAAGCCGCCTAGTCGATCAGTTTAATTTCAGACTTCACAGTCACCCAAGGCGCTGTGTAAAGCGCGAAGTTGGCGGAAAAACCTGATCAACTTCGCGCTTGCAGACCCGTGAAGAGGCGTACAAAGTCACGGTAACGGCTGTCTCCTTGGCACCACTGTCTGGGTTCACACCCGGACTCTCTGTCTCCTCCTTGGGTGGTGCTTTCCGAGCCCGATCTCACGAGATCGGGCTTTTTTTATCCGCGCACTTTGTCGAGTACCTCAGCGGCGCTGCTGTCTAATGCGGCGGCCTTTGGCGCCCGGCGGCGGCGAATCGCATCACGCACGGCACTTACCAGCACGTCGGGCGAGCATGGCTTTGCAAGTACCGTAAGGCGGCGCGCCACCGCTTCCTGTAATTGATTGGTGTACCCGGTCATTAGTACCACCTGAATTTCCGGATATCGGCTGCGAAGATATTCGGCAAGTCCGAGGCCGTCGAGCTGACCCGGCATCGCCATATCGCTCAGCACAATGTCGAACTTGCGGGGCTCGGCGTCAATCAATGCGCGCGCCGCGTCACCACTGGGTGCCCATCTCACGGTGCACCCCACCGTCTGCAACAAAGGCTGAGTGGCAACGGCGACTTCCTTGTTGTCCTCTACGAGCAGGACGTTGCAGTAGAGTTTGCGCTCATCCGGCGCAGTCACATTGATTGCCGATGGAACCGGATCGGTCGCGGGAAGGTAAAGGCTCACGCGCGTACCTTTTCCGGGGGCGGAGTCGATGCGCGCGCTACCTCCGGCTTGTGCACACAGCCCATAAACCTGACTCAATCCGAGCCCCGTGCCTTGGCCAGGAGCTTTAGTCGTGAAAAATGGTTCGAAGATGCGATCACGTAATTCAGGGTCGATCCCGATTCCGGTGTCCGCCACGGTCAGCACGACAAACTCGCCGGCGATATCGGCCTCCCCTTGCGATGCGTTACGCGCCCTGAGTGCCAAACTCCCGCCGTCTGGCATCGCGTCCTTCGCATTGACTGCGAGGTTGATGAGGGAAAGTTCGAGCTCCGCAGGATCGACGAGGACCGCTTTGGTATTCGGGTCGACTTCCACCGACGACTCGATACGGGGCCCGAGCGTCGGCGTAATCAAAGCGAGCAATGCGGGCAAACGCTCCTGAAGCAAGATGACTTCAGGCTGTAGAGGTTGGCGGCGCGCGAACGCAAGCAATTGGCGGGTCAGCCTTTCACCCGACGCCACGGCGCGCCCGATTGCCGCGAGTTGCTTGTTGTCGACCATTTTCGTATCGAGACGGCGCATCAGGTGCAGGTTGTTGCTTACGATCGTCAACAGGTTGTTGAAATCGTGGGCGACGCCCCCGGTCAATCTTCCCAAGGCCTCGAGCTTCTGCACATGGTGAAGCGCA
>DATEOP010000215.1:0-7249 GCA_035274065.1 Burkholderiaceae bacterium | reverse complement strand
CGGCGTAATTCTGTTCGCAGTGTTCAATCGAGGCGCGCGCAATCCCACTCCGCTGACAACCATTCTTGCGATGGCCGTGACGCTGATTCCGGCGGTCGGCGTCGTTGATCAGGCGCTGGTCTCCCTGGTCAGCACATCGTTCGCGGTAGGAATTGGCGTCGGGGTTGTGGTGGGCGGTATCGCACACGTTTTCTTTCCAGACCCTCCGGACCCCCCGAGCAACGTAGTGCCCGCACCTATCGGTCCAGAAGAAGCACGCTGGCAGGGCCTTCAGGCCACGGTGGTCGTTATGCCGGCGTTCGTGCTGGCGCTGAGTAACCCGGCCCTATATGTAGCGATCATTCTGAAAACGGTGATGTTGGGCCAGCAGGTCAGTTCCACTCATGCGCACTCTGCCGGACGCGAACTCGTCGGATCCACATTGATGGGAGCATGGATGGCGACACTGGTTTGGGGCGGCCTTTCGCTACAACCAAACCTATGGATGCTGGCCCTATGGATGGTCGCTGCGGCGCTATGGGCCGGCGCCAAGTTATTCGGAATCACGCGCACGTCGTTCACTCCATCGTTCTGGTCCAACGCCTTGGTGACCATGCTGATCGTGCTGGGGCCTGGGATCGAGGACGCTGCCGTCGGCAAGGATGTCTATGAGGCTTCCGCCATTCGAGTGACGTTGTTTATTGCCCTCGCGCTTTACGCGTGGGCAACTGTGTGGTTATTTGAACGCTGGCGTGCATCGAGGTCCAACGCCGACTATTCAGTAAGCCATCATGAAACTACTTAACGAAAGGGTCCATGAACACAATTGCTGATCCAATGAGTGAAAACAACGGTGCTGCTGAATCGGTTCGCGAGCCGCTCTTGAATCCAGTGGACCGTGTTTCCGAAATGCTGTTCGGCTTGTTCATGGCGCTGACCTTTACGGGTGCGGTGTCGATTGCGAATTCCGGCCACGCCGAAATTCAGGAAATGCTTGCGGCGGCAATCGGCTGCAATCTTGCGTGGGGGCTGGTCGATGCAGTGATGTATGTGGTTCGAACGATCACTGATCGCGGCCGAGCGCTGACGCTGATCCATTCGGTAAAAGCCGCCGCTGACATCGAAACGGGGCGCGCACTCATCAAGAGTTCGCTGTCAAACGCAGTGGGCAGCCTTGTTACGAATACGGAGATCGAGGCGATTCGTGGGCGGGTCGTCGCACTGCAATCCGTGCCGGATAGGCCGCACCTGAAATGGAACGATTTGCTTGCCGCGCTCGTCGTCTTCCTGCTGGTTGTGGCCGCGACGTTTCCTGTCGTCCTGCCTTTCGTGGTGACAGACGACGTGGGACTGGCGAAAAATGTATCTCGAGCTATCGCGCTGACGATGCTGTTCTTTGGCGGCATAGCGCTCGGCCGATACGCGGGGTACGGGAGTTGGAAAGTCGGGTTCATGATGGCGGGGCTGGGCACCGCGCTCATTGCAGCCGTGATGGCGCTCGGCGGATGAAGGCCGCGCTGCGCGGGATAGCATTTCTTGCCGCCTTCACAGCCACTTCCGCACTGGCCGCAGAAGAAGATCACAGCGGTCGGCGCGCGTCGCCCGCCTCCAAGCCGTCGTGGGAGTTCGGGATCACCGCGTATCCGACGGTCGTCCGCGGCGGGGACAACTACACCTCCGCCATCGCAGTCGCGGATCGCGGACCGTTGCATCTGGAGGCGCGATACAACTACGAGTCTGTCGGGGCGCGTTCAGCGTTTGTTGGCTGGACGTTCTCCGGCGGAGAGACGCTGACGTGGGAATTGACGCCGCTGCTGGGCGGCGCGTGGGGCACAACACAAGCCTTCGTTCCTGCGTTGGAGGGTAGCCTCAGCTGGCGGCAGTTCGATTTTTATCTCGAAGGTGAGTATGTTCGCGACAACAAAGAACAAACCAGCAGCTACTGGTATGCGTGGAGCGAGTTGGGATTCAGGCCGGCCGAATGGGTGCGCATCGGGGTCGCGGCTCAGCGAACGCGAGCTTATGGCGGCGAGCGTGATATTCAGCGCGGACCATTCGCGCAATTCACCTGGCGCAGCATCACCGTTGGCGGCTTCTGGTTCAACCCCGGGTCAAGTGAGCAGGTCTTCGTCGGCTCGATCGGCGCGACATTCTGAGCGATGTGGTTCGCTTGATTCAAATCGAACCATTCCACACCGGAGCGCGACACTCAGTACATCGCACCTACGCGAAGTTACTTTGGTGATCTAGCGCGAGTGGTTACGCGTCTTTTTTTATTAATTGCAATTTTCCTGTGCCCTGTTGCTGCCCAAGCGCGCGGGTTGTTTACCGACCCTGACGACGGTGCGTTCGATGCATCCGAGTGGCTGCTCGACCGCAAAGGTTTTTTGCCGATACCGATCCTGATCACCGAGCCGGCGATCGGCTATGGCGGCGGTGTTGCACTGCTGTTTTTTCGTGAGTCGATCGGCGAGGCGGCGACCAAGGCGAAAGACAGCGGTCGCCTGACGCCACCCAATATCTACGGTATAGCGGCCGCCGCAACAGAAAACGGTACCAAGTTCGGCGGCGCCTTTGGTCTGGTGACTTTCGGCGAGGAACTTTGGCGGTGGCGCGGCGGTGTCGCAAAACCCGACATCAATCTCGATTTCTACGGCGTAGGCGGCAACCTGGGCACCGGCGACTTCAAGGTCGGCTACAACCTGGAGGGCTGGATCTCTACGCAGCAGATCATGCGGCGGTTGGGAGAAAGCGAAAACTTCATCGGCGCGCGTTGGCTCTGGCTCGACCTTGAAGCGCGCTTTGACTCAGCGCGGCCTGAGCCCGTGCTCGCGCACGGCGCTCGTGCGGTGCGCAGTTCGGGTCTGGGACTAACGTTCGAGCACGACTCGCGCGATAACTTTTTCACTCCATCGAACGGCTGGAAAGCGTATGCGGAGTCAATGTTCTATGCGCCCGGAGTCGGTAGCGACAACACGTATCAAACCTACCGCGCGTACGCCTTCGGCTATGCCCCCCTCGCAAAGCAGTTTGTACTGGGCGGCCGGGTCGATATGCGCGCAGCGCGTGGCGATGTTCCGTTCTATCAGCTTCCTTTCGTTGAACTGCGCGGGGTTCCCGCGGCGCGCTATCAGGACGAGAACACCGGCGTCATCGAGGCGGAAGTGCGCTGGAATATCACGCCGCGCTGGGCGCTGATCGGTTTTTTTGGGGCAGCACGCGCGTGGGGATCTCGTGAAGGTTTCAGCGACGCCGGCACGGTCACCGCAAAAGGCGCCGGATTTCGCTATCTGATCGCACGGCGCCTGGGCATGTATGTGGGCATAGATGTCGCTCGCGGACCGGAGGACACTGCGTTTTACCTGCAGGCAGGAGCTGCGTGGCGCTAATCGACCAAACGCGCTCTGTTATGGCAACTATGAGGCGGACAAAGCGCGTTAGCGTCTGCTAATACCGCCGGTCACATTGTCGGTGGAAGGAGCAAGCGCCTGCGGCACATTCTGGCCCGGCGTATCAGTGGGTGCTTCACCCGGCGGGATGTAAGGCAACCTGTGCGCGATGCCCTTGTGGCAATCGATACACGTCTTCTCCTTGTTCGCCAGGTAGGTCGAGTGCATGTGCTGCGCGCGCATGCTTTGTCGCGTGAAATCCATGTACTCGTAGTTATGACAGTTCCGGCACTCCAGCGAGTCGTTTGCCTTGAAGCGCTCCCACTCATGCCGGGCCAGCTCGAGACGCATGGCGCGAAACTCTTCAGGCGTATCGATGGTTCCGAAGATCTTTCCCCATACCTCCTTCGAAGCCTGCATCTTGCGCGCCATCTTCACGGTCCATTCGTGCGGCACGTGGCAGTCGGAGCAAGTAGCACGCACCCCTGAGCGATTGGTGTAATGAATCGTGCTCTTGAGCTCGACGAATACGTTGTCTCGCATCTCGTGGCAACCGGTGCAGAAGGCCTCGGTGTTGGTGAATTCCATCGCCGTATTGAATGCACCCCAGAACACGATGCCACCGATGAATCCACCGACCGTCAGGAAGCCCAGACTGAAATGCGCGCTGGGCCGACGAATGATTGTCCAGTAGCGGCGAATGCGTTCGATCATGGTGGCGTCTTACGGTTTCGCCCGCGGCGGCTCGGTGGGTTTGCGGATCGCGGTACCTAGATTCTCGAATGAATTGCCTACCAGTGGGCGAACTGGCTCCTGCGCCACATGGCACTGCATGCAGAAATAACGCCGCGTAGATACATGGTTGAGCACTTTGCCACTGCGATCTATGTAGTGTGTCTCGCTGACCGGGCTGGCCTGCGAAAACTCCGTCTTTTCGCGCGCGTGGCAATCCAGGCACTTGTTGAAGTTCTTGTCGATCTGATAACCGTCCACGCGATGCGGAATGGTTGGAGGTTGCCAGTCATAGTTGCGCGGGCGTCGAACGTCGTCGTTCACCGCATTGCGCAGAGCCGGCGCGCGAGTCGTCTCGACAATGGGGACCTGACCACGCATGGCGTCGACCACTGTCGAGGGCTCAGCCCAGGCGAGCGCCGCAACGAGGCTGAGCGCCGAAAGCACGCCGCTGATGACCTTGAAGTGCGGCCTCATATCTTCGTGATCTTCACCGCGCACTTCTTGAAGTCGGTCTGAAACGAGATCGGGTCAGTCGCATCGAGCGTGACCTTGTTGATCAATTGGCTCGCATCGAACCATGGAACAAAGACGAGCCCTCGCGGCGGCTTGTTACGCCCGCGAGTCTCCACGCGTGTTCGCATGCTGCCGCGCCGCGACGCGATCTCGACTTCGACTCCACGGCGTACGCCGAGCGCCGCGGCATCTTCGGGATGCATGTAACAAACTGCATTCGGCACAGCGGCGTGAAGCTCGGGCACACGGCGCGTCATCGAGCCGGAATGCCAATGCTCGAGCACGCGGCCGGTTGAAAGCCAGAACGGATAGTCCTTGTCAGGAACCTCCGGTGGCGGCTCGTAAGGCAGCGCAAAGATCAACGCCTTTCCATCCGGATGGCCATAGAACTGGAAGCCCGTCCCGGCTTTCACATACGGGTCGGCACCTTCACGGTAACGCCACAAGGTTTCCTTGCCATCCACCACCGGCCAGCGCAGACCACGTGTCTGGTGATAGGTGTCGAACGGTGCAAGGTCGTGGCCATGGCCGCGTCCGAAGCTTGCGTACTCCTCAAACAAACCCTTCTGCACATAGAAGCCGAAAGCTTTCCCCTCAGCATTGTCATAACCCGCTTCCATCTCGGCCAATGGGAACTTCTCAACCTGCCCATTACGAAACAACACGTCGAAGAGCGTCTTCCCACGGGACGCGGGCTGCTTCGCAAGCAGTTCAGCGGGCCACACTTCTTCAACCTTGAACCGCTTCGAAAATTCCATCAGCTGCCAAAGGTCAGAGCGCGCTTCGCCAGGGGCAGCTACTAACTGGTGCCAGAAGTGCGTGCGGCGTTCGGCGTTGCCGTACGCCCCCTCCTTCTCCACCCACATCGCGGCCGGAAGAATGAGGTCGGCAGTCAGCGCAGTGACGGTGGGGTAAACGTCCGAGACAACGATGAAGTTATCCGGATTGCGATAGCCGGGATAACCTTCCTGCATCAGGTTGGCGCCGGCCTGCATGTTGTTGTTGACCATTACCCAGTACGCGTTGAGCTTCCCGTCTTTCAGCATCCGGTTCTGCAGCACGGCGTGATAACCGGGCTTATCGGGAATGGTTCCTTCCGGCAACTTCCAGATGTGCTCGGCTTCCGCGCGGTGCTTGGGGTTCGTCACCACCATGTCAGCCGGCAGTCGATGAGAAAACGTGCCGACCTCGCGCGCTGTGCCGCACGCCGACGGCTGACCCGTCAATGAGAACGGGCTGTTGCCGGGCGTTGAGATCTTGCCCGTGAGCAGATGGATGTTGTAGACCATGTTGTTGCACCACACGCCGCGCGTGTGTTGGTTGAACCCCATGGTCCAGAACGACATGATCTTGACCTTCGGGTCGGCGTAAAGCTCCGCCAGCGCTTCCAGGCGATTTCTGGGAACACCACTCATCTTCGCGGCGTAGTCGAGATCGTAGGTCGACACGAACTTCGCGAAATCATCGAAGGTCATGGGCTTCGAACCGCCCGCATCGCCCGCATTCTTGGCAGCCTTCTGCAACGGATGTTCTGGCCGCAGTCCGTATCCGATGTCGGCATTTCCCAGCCGGAAGGAAGTGTGCTTGTCGACGAAATCGCGATTGACGCGATTGGTCTTGATGATGTGATGCGCGATGTAGTTGAGGATCACCAGATCCGTCTGCGGTGTGAACGTCAGCTCGATATCCGCCAGCTCGTAGGACCTATGTTCGAACGGCGACAGCACCGCGACCTTGACGTTCTTCGCACTTAGTCGACGGTCAGTTACTCGCGTCCATAGGATCGGATGCATCTCCGCCATGTTCGAGCCCCACAGCACGAAGGCATCTGCCGCCTCGATATCGTCATAACAGCCCATCGGCTCGTCCGCGCCAAACGTGCGCATGAATCCCACCGCCGCCGAGGCCATGCAATGACGCGCGTTGGGATCGAGGTTGTTGCTACGGAAGCCGGCCTTCATCAGCTTCAGTGCTGCATAGCCTTCCCAGATGGTCCACTGGCCAGAGCCAAACATTCCGACTGCAGTCGGCCCTTTCTCTCTAAGCACGCGCTTGAACTGCTCGGCCATCACGTCGAACGCCATGTCCCATGACACGCGCTCGAACTCGCCGTTCTTGTCGTAGCGCCCGTCCTTCATGCGCAACAGCGGCGTCGTCAGGCGATCCTCGCCGTACATGATCTTGGAGAGGTAATAGCCCTTGATGCAGTTGAGGCCTCGATTGACCTCGGCCTCGGCGTCGCCTTGCGTGGCGACCACGCGGTTGTCCTTCACGCCCACCATCACTCCGCAGCCGGTCCCGCAGAACCGGCACGGCGCCTTCGACCACTTGACCTTGTCGTCCTGGGTGGCGCTTTGCGCCAGCCCGGGCAGCGGTATGCCGGCGACCGCAGCAGCAGCGGCGGCAGCCGTCTGCCGCATGAAATCCCGCCTAGCCGTGGGCATCGGGAACCTCCTCGAGCATGGATTCCAGGCTATCGGCGCACTGGTAGACGAGCACCGCGGAAAGTACGCCCTCGGTGGACTGAATGCCCGACACCCTGGACATGATTTCCTGCGAGCTTTTGGCCTCGAGCGTGACCACGAGCTTGCCCGCGGGCGATGTCGCATGCACCTGCGCGCCCGGCATCGCCG
>DATEOP010000214.1:0-2150 GCA_035274065.1 Burkholderiaceae bacterium | reverse complement strand
AGCGCTTCATCGGCGGGCGTTGCGATGCACGGCCGTACCGCGCAAAATCACGCCATGAGCTCCCTTTCCACCGCCGCACCCCGGGGCGAGACCGACGCACGCTTTGCGGTCGCGCGCACCGCTTTTACGCGCGTGTGGAATCTCAGGTCGATCGCGGTGGTGTTTTACTTTTGCCTGCTGTTGATTTTCGGACGCTACATCACCGCATTGCATTACGAGCCGCTCGACGAATGGTTGTTTGACATCGTCCGTGGGATGCGACAGACGATGATCAGCGGGCTGCTGTTGCTGCTTGCAATTGCGCTGACTGAAGCATTCGCTGCCGCCAAAGGTCTTTCGCCGCGAGGTGCGCTCGCTCTTGGAGTGCTGACCTCGGCGATAGCGGCCTCGCTTAGCGTGCCCGCTCGGCTCGTAGTCGCTGGGTTCCCGATCGTCCAGCGGCTCAGCGAAAGTCCTGGCTTCTTCGCTTCGACGTTCACGTTGTGGACCGCGATAGGCGCTTTGGGATATTGGTTTTTCAGCTCTATTCGCGCGGACCGGGAGGCACGCTGCCGCCTTGCCGATGCCGAATGCCGTCAGCAGGCGTTGCAGGCGCAAATGTGCGAAGCGCAGCTGACGGCGTTGCAGGCGCAAATCGAGCCGCATTTCTTGTTCAACACGCTGGCAAACGTCAAGCGGCTGTATGAAACAGCGCCCGACCAGGGCCGAGAGATGCTTGCCAGCCTGATCAACTACCTGCGGGCGGCGCTACCCGCGATGCGCGAATCGGGTTCGACACTTGGGCGCGAGCTGGAACTCGCGCGATCGTTCCTGACCATCCTGAAAATGCGCATGCGGGAACGGCTTGATTTTTCGATCGATCATGATCCCTCCCTTGCAGACGCACGCGTGCCACCGATGGTGTTGCCGACGCTGGTGGAAAATGCGATCAAGCACGGTCTCTCACCGCTGCCCGAAGGCGGCCGGATCGACATTCATGCACGTCGCGAAGGCGATGATTTGCTGGTCGAGGTGTGTGACAACGGTGCCGGGTTTTCCGGGAGTACGGGTGCGGGTGTGGGATTGGCAAACACTCGCTCACGGTTGACTGCGCTTTACGGGTCGCGCGCCAAAATGACACTGACGGCGGGAACGCCACGCGGCGTCACGGCATCTCTACGCCTACCGGTTGAATGGGAGCCAGCGGCAGCATGAGCGCCGTATCGATTAATCCGAGTCAAGCGCTGCCATCTTCATTGCCGGTAACGCAACGTCGCCCGATCCGCGTCACGCGCGGTCACGTGATGGCCGTTTTGCTGGCAACCCTGATCACATCCGTTCTCGATTTCTCGTTCTTGTTCGACAAGCTGGGCAAGCCCGGCATTTGGAAAATCTTCGCTTTCGAGCCGATCGCGTCGCTGTTCATCTACAGCTTTGCATTGCTGGCATGGCTGACGGTTGCGGCAAAGCAAACCGAGCGCACCCAGTGGGGCAAGCTGGTTGCTGCGGCGATTATCAGCGCTGCGTTGACCGCCGCGGTCACGATGCCGCTTTCGGAAGCCATGGGCGTCGAGCAGGTCTGGCAATCAATGATGGAGAGGACCAAGCCAATGCCGCCGGTCTGGCTCCGGTTCGTCGGCAGTACAGCACAGCTTTCGCTTTTCGCGTTTTTGTTTATCGCGGCGGCTCAGAACGTCCGGCAACGCTCGGCGACACAGCGGGCTGTTCTTTCGGCACAGCGGGCCCAGGCCAGCATTGCGCGCGAGGTTCTGGAAGCACGACTGATTGCAATGCAAGCCCAGGTTGAACCACAGTTTCTGTTTGATTCGCTGGTCGATATCGAGAAGCTGTATCGCCAGGATGCGTCGCAGGCGGCACAGGATCTCGACCGACTTATTACCTACCTACGAGTCGCGTTGCCACGCATGCGCGAAGCGGGGTCCACCATCGAGGCCGAGATCGACCTCGTGCAGGCATATCTCGCCGTCGTCACGTCACTGCACGCAGGGCGCCCCGCGTTGTACGTCACGCTTCCCGACGAGTGCCGCAATGCCCGCTTCTATCCGATGCTGTTCCTGCCATTGGTGCAGCGTGCGGTGAGACAACCGTCGGGTGAGCCACCTGCTTCGATCAGAATGGGGATCAGCCGGATCGAGAGCGAAATCGTAACG
>DATEOP010000213.1:0-3517 GCA_035274065.1 Burkholderiaceae bacterium | reverse complement strand
CGCTGCGACCTGGTCCTTGCCGACCGACGCAACCGAAACGTTTTCCTGTTTGAAGTTGCCTAGCGACGAAAGCTCCGGATTGTTGAGTTGAGTCCCTTTGACGACCGGCCACTCGTTGTTACCGTTGGCAAAGTAACTCTGCGCCGCCGGACTCGATAAATATTCGAGAAATGCGATCGCATTGGCCTTGTTTGGCGCATTCTTCGCGACGCCGGCGCCCGAAATATTGATGTGCGTGCCGGTGCTCGATTGATTCGGCCAGACGAACCCGACCTTGCTGACGACGTCTTTGTCCTTAGGATCACTCGAGCGAAGCAAGCGAACCCAGTAGTAGTTGTTGGTAACGGCTACCCCGCACTCACCGGCGGCTACCGCTTTAATCTGATCAGTATCACCGCCACTCGGAGGGCGCGCCATGTTGCTTACGACGCCCTTTGCCCATGCCTCGGCACCCTTCTCGCCCAACGCTTCGACACGTGACCCAATCAACGACAGCATGTAAGGATGCGAGCCAGACCGTGTGCACACTTTTCCTTTGTTCTTCGGATCGGCGAGTTCTTCGTAGGTATCGACGTCTTCAGCTTTTACATTCGCCTTGTTGTAAACGATCACGCGCGCGCGTGTCGAAAAGCCATACCACGTCCCATCGTTGGAACGCAGATTTACCGGAATGCGCTCATTCAATACCTTTGATTGAACAGGCTGGAACAGCCCATCGATTTGTGCGCGCCATAACCTTGCTGCGTCGACAAGCAGCACCACATCTGCGGGGCTGTTGCTGCCTTCAGCCTTCAGTCGCTGGACGATCTGCTCATCACCGGCTTCGATGCGATTGACCTTGATGCCGGTTTGCTTGGTGAAGTCCGAGTAAAGCGCTTCGTCAGTTTGATAGTGGCGGGCTGAATAGAGATTCAGCACTTTCTGCTGCGCGCCGGCAGATAGTGGAAGTGCCAGCGCAGTCACCGTGCTGGCCAGTACAGCAAGCTGCATCGTTCGAAGCAGACATGTTTCGGCAAGCCGCCGACGCGCTTTGATTCGGTTCATCGCCACACCCATTCGTCATTGGTAGATCGGATAGGCGCACGTTATCGCAAAGGATTCCTAAATGCAAATGATTCTCATTACTGGAAACGGACTAGCCAAATCAAGGCTTTATGACCTCGGACAGCTCGTCGTCGGGGAATCTGGGCGAGGAGCGAGCGCTAAAGAAGCGTGGAAAGTCGACTCGCACGGAACGCGCATCCGCGTCGATGTAGCGCCGGGCGCCATTGAAACGCGCGCGCCAATAGCGATCATCCATCGCCTCGATCCGCACACGTCCACCACGCGCCGGCGCATGCAGAAACCGACCGTCGCCTATATAGATAGCCACGTGTGAATAAGCGCGAGACAGCGTGTTGAAGAACACCAGATCACCAGGTTCGAGCTGCGAGCGTGTGATGGGCTCACCAACCTTACCGATGTCTTCTGTGCGTCGCGGCAACGAGGGCGCTCCTACTGATTGAAAGACATAGCGAACCAGCCCGCTGCAGTCAAACCCCGCGGGCGACGAGCCGCCGTACTGGTATGGCGTGTCGATCAGTGTCAGCGCGCGTACGACGATGTCGGATCGCAGGCTTGCGTCATCACGTTCGACTTCGACCGCGCTGGCCGGCTGTACCAATATCGCGGCCGCTGCAACGCTGAGGGCAGCCAGGGCGCAGTTCACTCAGGCTGCGCGGTTAGGCAACGCTTGCGGGTCGTTGTAGCTTTTCACCTGCGTTCCCCGATAAAGAATCTGCGCGTTCCTCTCCGTTATCTGCCGATGCAGCGCGACGAATTCAGGTTGCATGTCGATGCTCGGCCGAGGCTCTGGGGCGAAGTGATGAAATGTATCGACACCGCGCACGAGCGTTGCACTGTCGTCGCCGGCAACCTGCGAAACGCTGGTTGGAATGTATCGAATTGCGAAGCCAATACGGCGATCATTCGATGCATTCGCCGGAGAGCCGTGCACCAGGCGGACGTGATGCAGTGAAATCTCGCCTGGCTTCAGCTCAATCGTCACCGCCTTTGACTCGTCGACATCGACGGCGACCTCCTGCCCGCGCGTCAACAGGTTGTTCTTGGCGAACGTATCGCGATGCTCGAGTTGATCCGACGTGTGTGTGCCCGGGATGAACGTCATCGCGCCATTGGCCCGATTGCTTGGCGTCAGCGCAACCCATGCGGTGACGACGTCGGGCCGGCTGAGACCCCAGTACGTCGAGTCTTGGTGCCACGAGACGAAGGCGGGGTTGTTTGCTTCCTTGATAAAGAAATTTGTGGTCCAGCACAGCAGATTGGGGCCGTACAGGTCTTCGATGGCATCGACGATGCGCGCATTGCGCACCAGGTCGGCGAGCCACGGAAACAGCAGATGCGTTTTGTGGCGCAAGTCTCCGGCGAGCGGCCCTCCCGACTGCCTTTCGTAGCGCTCGAGCTTGCCGCGAATTTCGAGTGCCTCATCTTCAGTCATGACACGAATTGGAAACAGACAACCGTCGCGGCGGAACTGTTCGATCTGGGTATCGGTCAGGATTTTCGGCATGGCAATCCTCGTGCAGATATTAGGCTGCGCCGCTGATGATGTTCATCACCTCGGACGATGCGTGCGCGTCGGCGGGCGTACCTGCAAAGATAATCTCGCCGCGCTCCAGAACATACAAGCTGTCGGCGTATTCGGGAATATGGTGGATGTTCGACTCGGCCATCAGAATCCCGTGCCCGCGCTGACGGATCGACGCGATGCCTTCACTGATGCTCGGAATAATCGCCGGCGACAGCCCCTCGAACGGTTCGTCGAGTAACAGCAGTTCGGCATCGAGCGTTAGCGCTCGAGCAATCGAGACCATTTTGCGCTCGCCGCCGGAGAGCTGGCTGCCGCCGCGCGCTGCGTAGCTGCGCAGCTTCGGAAAAATTTCGTACGCCATCGCGATACGTGTCTTGCTATCGCGGCCTTGCGGCCTTGTCCATGTCGGTAGCTCGATGTTTTCGGCGACATTCAGATCGCCGAAAACCTGGCTTTCCTCCGGCGCATAGCCGACTCCCAACTGCGCGATCTTGTGCGTCGGTAAGCCAACAATCGAGGCGCCCTTCAGCGCCACTGTTCCCGACAAAGGCGTCAGATACCCCATGATCGTGCGAAACGTCGTTGTCTTGCCGGCGCCGTTGCGTCCAATCAGGCACACGAGCTCGCCGGACGCAACCTTCAGTGAGATGCCGCGCAAAATCCTGCTGTTATGAATATCGACCGTCAGTCGGTCAAGCGCAAGCATCAGGCCGCCCGCCTGGACATTTTGCCGACCAGCTTTCCGACGACTGCGGCGACGATCTCGGGATCATTGAAAAACTCGTTCGGAGGGAGGTCTGCCAGCACTTTCCCCTCCTTCAGCGCGACGATGCGGGTCGAGTATTCGGCTACCAGATTCATATCGTGCTCGACCAAGATGATCGCGTGCACACCTGCACGCTTCGCGGCATCCAGCAGCGTGCGCAT
>DATEOP010000212.1:0-5299 GCA_035274065.1 Burkholderiaceae bacterium | reverse complement strand
CAAGGGGGGCATCGCCGTGAACGTCGTTCCCCGTGACTGTGACTTTATGTTTGAGATTCGCAATCTGCCGGCCACCTCGACAGACGGCGTGACGCGGGCCATCGTCGAATTCGCCGAGCGCGACCTGGTGACGGAAATGCGTCGCGTTACGAATGATGCCGGTATTGCGTTTGAGCTTGGTATGGACTTGCCGGCGTTCGGCATCGAGCCCGACCATCGGCTCGTGCGGTGGGCGCAGCAAGTAGCGGGTACGACGCACCTAAGCCCCGGTGCGGTGGGCTTCGCGACCGAGGCCAGTATGTTTGCCAAAGCCGGCATTCCTACGGTGGTGATCGGACCCGGCAGCATCGACCAGGCGCATAAGCCGGACGAATACATCAGTTATGACCAGGTTGCCGCGTGCGAATCGTTTTTTGATCGGATCATTGCGCAGCCAATGGTGAGTGAAATTCTTCGAAGCTGAGGGTTAGCAATGGACAACGCATGGGGCCAATAGCCGACGCCGCGGAGGTCACTGACACCGTTGTCCGTGCGGCGTGCCCGCATGATTGCCCCGATACGTGTTCGATGCTGATCACTGTGCGCGAACAACAGGGCCGCAAGGCGGCGGTGAAAATTGCGGGCGATCCGACGCATCCGACCACGGCCGGGACGCTGTGCACCAAGGTGTCGCGGTATCTGGAGCGCACTTATCACGCTGACCGTGTGCTGCATCCGCTAAAGCGCATCGGCGCGAAGGGCGAGCGCCGCTTCGTTCGCGTGACCTGGGAAGAAGCGCTGTGCGATATCGCACGGCGGCTCCGTGAGATCGCGGAGCGCGATCCCCAGCGCATCGTTCCTTACAGCTACGCCGGAACGATGGGACTGGTGCAGGGTGAAGCCATGGCCTCGCGCTTTTTCCACAAGCTCGGTGCGAGCTTTCTCGACCGCACGATTTGCGCTACCGCAGGGGGTGAAGCGCTGGCCTACACAATCGGTACGAAAACCGGTACCGACATCGAACAGTTCCAGAACAGCAAGCTGATTGTTTTCTGGGGCTGCAATGCCATCGCATCCAATCTGCACCTGTGGAGCCGCGCTCAAGAAGCAAAGCGGCGCGGCGCCAAGCTGATCGCAATCGATCCTTATCGCTCGCTTACTGCGGAAAAATGCCACCAGCACATTGCGCTGATGCCCGGCACTGATGCAGCGCTTGCCCTCGGTTTGATGCATGTGTTGATGCGCGAGGGCTGGCTCGATCGCGATTACATCGAGCGTTACACGTTGGGTTACGACCAACTCGAACAGCGAGCGCAAGAATTTGATCCGCAGCGCGCTGCGTCTATCTGCGGTATCACCGCCACCGAAGTCGAAGATTTGGCGCGTGACTACTGGCAGATACGTCCGGCTGTCATTCGACTCAACTACGGCATGCAGCGTGTCCGCGGCGGCGGCAACGCCGTGCGCGCGGTGGCATGTTTGCCGGCGCTTGCGGGACATTGGCGAGACGCTGCTGGCGGCGTCCTGTTGTCGACGAGCGGAATGTATCCCATTGATTCCGAGAAGCTCTACCGGCCAGATCTGCTCGCGGGCAAAACGCCGCGCACCATCAATATGTCGACGATCGGCCATGACTTGCATCATGCCGATCCGCCAATCGACGCACTGATTGTCTACAACAGCAATCCAGTTGCAGTCGCACCGGACTCGCGCGAAGTGGCGCGCGGGTTCGAGCGCGAAGATCTTTTCACCGTCGTACTCGAACACTTCATGACCGACTCGGCCGACCTCGCCGATTATGTGCTGCCCGCCACGACGCAGCTCGAGCATGTCGATGTGCACAAGTCCTACGGGCACCTGTACATGCTGGCGAACAATGCAGCGATCGAGCCGTTGGGCGAGGCACTGCCGAACAGCGAGATCTTTCGGCGGCTCGCCGCGACGCTCGGCTTTGTCGATCCTTGCTTCTCTGAAACCGATGATGAGCTGGCAACGCAGGCATTCAAGCGCGAGGGTCCGACTGCCGGTTTCGACTGGGACCGGTTGAAGCAGAGCGGCTGGCAGCGACTCGATGTCGCGGAGACGTACGCGCCTTTCGCGGAAGGCAGGTTCGGAACACCTTCGGGGCGGTGCGAGTTTTACTCCGAGCAGGTCGCCAAGCTTGGCTTGGATCCGGTGCCGGCATACATCGCGCCTTATGAAGTACCGGACGATGGCGAGCTTGCTCGCCGCTACCCACTTGCGATCATCTCGCCGCCGGCGCGACACTTCCTAAACTCGACGTTCGTCAACGTCACGAGTTTGCGCTCGATTGACGGCGAACCCACCGTTGAAATTCACCCAAGCGACGCGCACGCGCGCGGAGTTGTTGATGGCAGTCGCGTGCGTGTTTTCAACGATCGCGGCAGCCTCGACGTGCTCGCACGCGTGACTGATCGAGCGCGCCCGGGTTGCGTCGTTGCGTTGTCGATCTGGTGGAAAAAGCTGGCGCGTGACGGCAAGAACGCAAACGAGCTGACGAGCGGTCGATTGACCGACATCGGGCGTGGGCCGACGTTTTATGACTGCCTTGTAGATATTGCGCCGCAATGAAGTGATTATTTAGTAAAGGTCCCCGGTTCAAGGCATGTGCGCGCCTCGAGCGCGGCGGGACAATGTAGCTCGCTTCACGGTTGCACTTTATTTGCGATGGCTGCGGTTCCATCTTCGTTGTTCGATCTACCGCTTTCCGCTGTTTACGACTCGGCGCGCTGGAGCAAGGCCGCGCTCGACGTGTGGACCGGCTCGCTTGCGTCATCCACTGCGATTGCGCTTCAACGCGAGCAGCGGCTGGTTGCGCTGGTCGCACACGCGTTCGAGTGTTCGCCTTACTACTCGCATTTGTATCGAAGATTGCGAGTGAGCTCGAGCTCGCGTTTGCGATTGACTGATCTGCCGCCGGTTACCAAGCAGTCACTGATGGCGGATTTCGACCATGTGATCACGGAGCCGACAGTGACGCGGCGCGCGGTTAACGAGTTTGTGGCAGAACCCGACCGCTGCGGCGGTGCATTGCTTGGCCGCTATTCGGTATGGACCAGTTCGGGCACGACTGGCGAGCCTGGCTACTTTGTTCACGATCCCGATGCAATCGCGGTCTACGACGCGCTCGAATGGCAGCGTTTTCGCGGAGTACGTTCCGCATCCGATTTGGCGCGCCAGTTGATTGCCGGCGATCGGTATGCGATGGTCGCTGCGACCGGCGGACATTTTGCAGGCATCTCGACTGTCGAACGCATGCGGCGCTCAATGCCATGGTTGACCGCATCGCTGAAAGGATTTTCGTTGCTGCAGCCACTCGAGCAGCTGGTGGCCCAACTGAACGAATTTCGGCCAACCCTTCTTGCGTCGTATCCCACTGCGGCGCAGATGCTGGCCGAAGAACAGCAGGCCGGGCGGCTCAAGTTGCGCTTGCGTGAAGTCTGGACGGGTGGTGAGACCTTGCCGAACCCGGCTCGCGCGCAAGTGCAGCGCGCCTTCGGCTGTCCGGTTCGTAATTCATACGGCGCATCGGAATTCCTGCCGATTGCCTGGGAGTGCCCGTATCGACGGCTGCACCTGAATAGTGACTGGGTCATTCTGGAACCGATCGACGCGTATGGGCGGCCGGTGCCAGCAGGCACACGCTCACACTCGGTGCTGTTGACCAACCTGGCGAATCGGATTCAACCGCTGATTCGTTATGACTTGGGTGATGCCGTCACCATAGCCGATGCGCCGTGCGGCTGCGGTAGCCGGTTTCCGGTGATGTCAGTCGAGGGTCGTACCGATGAGGCATTGGTTTTCCCCTTGTCGCGCGGCGGCACGGCGACCGTTGTGCCGCTGGCATTGACGACCGTGATGGAAGACGATGCGCGCGTTCACGATTTTCAGGTGACGCAAACGGCACCCCGCAAGCTTCAGGTCCGGTTGGGCGACGACGAGCAAGCCTCAGCGGGTGAAGTTCGCCGAGCGCTTGGCAGTTACTTCGAAACGCTGGGCATTGGTACTGTATCGATCGACATTGCCCGTCGTCCGCCGGCGCGCGACCAAATCAGCGGCAAGTTGCGGCGTGTGATCTGTCAGTTGCACGATCATTGATCGACGCGGAAACCAGCGGGCACAATTGCGCCCGATGATTTCCGCGACACAAACCAAGCGTCTGTTGTTGGCTGGTGCGATCGTGCTTGCGATTGCTGCCGCTGCTGGCTGTTCGGCGCTCGGTTATTACGCACAGTCGATCGACGGCCACTTTGCAATGTTGCGTGCCGCGCGGCCGATTCCCGACATCGTTGCTGATCCCGGCACTGCCGAAGCCCTTAAACAGCGCTTGCAGCGTGCACAAAAGATTCGCGCGTTCGCCTCGTACGAGCTCGGCCTGCCCGAAAATGGAAGCTACCGTTCATACGCCGACCTGCATCGCCCCTACGTCGTGTGGAATGTGTTTGCTGCGCCTGAGTTGTCGCTTCAGTTGAAGCAATGGTGTTACCCGGTGGTCGGCTGCGCCGGCTATCGCGGCTACTTCGATCGCGAGTCGGCCGATTATGCTGCTGACGAGCTGCGCGCTGAAGGCTATGAAGTGAACGTGGCTGGCGTACCTGCGTATTCGACGCTCGGCTGGTTTTCCGATCCGCTGTTGAATACGTTCATCGCCGGCACCGAGGGGCAGCTCGCCGGACTGATCTTTCACGAGCTTGCGCACCAGGTTGTGTTTGTCGGCGGAGATACGACGTTCAATGAGTCGTTTGCCACTGCCGTGGAGCGCGAAGGTGTTCGCCGCTGGTTGGCCGCGCATGGCAACGATTCGTCGCGCAAGGCGTACGCCGAGTTTGCTCATCGCCGAAGCGACTTTCTGAATCTGCTGCTGCGTTACCGTGGCTTGCTGCTTGAGAACTATCAAGGTCAGCAGCCGGACGATCTCAAACGCGCTCGCAAGCAACAGCTTTTTGCATCGCTGAAGGACGACTACGCGCGATTGAGAGCGAGTTGGAATGGATTTGCCGGCTACGACCGTTTCTTTGCGCAGGACCTGACCAACGCGCATCTCGGATCGATCGGTGCATACAACGACCTGGTGCCGGCGTTCGATGCCCTGCTTGCGCAGGTCGGCGGAAACTTTCCGCGCTTTTACGAAGAGGTGAAGCGGCTTGCTGCACTGCCCCGCGAGCGTCGCGAGGACGCGCTGCGCGGCATGTTGGCCCAGCGCTAGCCACGCTTATGATGGCGGGCGGAGTTATAAAACGACAAATACAAGGGAGACACGATGGACCGGTTCTGGCTGAAGAACTATCCGCAAGGTGTG
>DATEOP010000211.1:0-3564 GCA_035274065.1 Burkholderiaceae bacterium | reverse complement strand
CAGCACGCGCAGCGGGACTTTGTACTTGCCGGCAAACTCGACCGACCTTAGTTGCAGCACCTTCGAACCCAGACTCGCCATCTCGAGCATTTCTTCGAACGTGATGCGCGGCATTCGCCGCGCTTCCGGAACGATGCGCGGATCAGTCGTGTAAACGCCGTCGACGTCGGTATAGATCAGGCACTCGTCGGCGCGCAACGCAGCTGCCAGCGCGACCGCGGAGGTGTCGGTACCTCCCCGGCCAAGCGTCGTTATATTGCCGCGCTCGTCGACGCCCTGAAACCCTGCAACAACGACGATTGTGCCGGCATCGAGATCTTCGCGAATCTTTGTTTCGTCGATATTTAGAATGCGAGCCTTATTGAAAGCGCTGTCGGTCAGTACGTGCACTTGCGCGCCTGTGTAGCTCTTCGCTTTCAGTCCACGCTGCAGCAATGCCATCGCCAGCAGACCGACAGTAACCTGCTCGCCGGTCGAGGCGACGACATCGAGCTCACGCGCATCGGGACTCGGCTGTACCTTCTTGGCCAGAGTGATCAACCGGTCGGTCTCTCCGCTCATCGCCGAGACAACGACGATCAATTTGTGACCGGCGCGGTGCCACTTTTCAAGCCGGTGCGCCACATTGGCAATACGCTCGACCGAGCCGACCGACGTCCCGCCATATTTGTGAACGATGAGTGCCATTTGATTGTTGTTATGTCGCTCGAAGGCCGTCGCGGCGCGCGATTATAGGAGCCGCGCCAACTATTCACGCTTCGCACCGCTCAAGAATTGCCCTCGAGCAATGACGCGTCGCGTTCCCATTCGAGCGCGATGCGCTCTCCGTTGCGATCGGTGAAGCGCACGTCGGGACCAAGGCCGGCCACAAAGATCAACTCACCGTCGCGCCATAGCAAGGGCAGCCTGCCCCGCTCGAATTCGGCGATGCCCGCGTCCTGAAACAACCGCTTTAAAGTTTTCGACGGACGCGCGGCGTGCGGCTTGAAGCGCTCGCCTCCGCCGCGCGGTCGCACTTCCAGAGGTGTCGCGCGCAACCATTGCGGATCGAACCCTTCGCCCTTAACCGCGACGAACCTCAACACACCGCCCCAGCTCGGCAGCGGCATCTCGTCTTCCCCCTGCCAGGTCAGCACATGAGAGTCACGAGTCGTATCGTCGACATGCTTCAACAGCAAAAGACCTCTATATCGGCGAACCTCGTGGCTTCCGAGCCGCACCAGAAGCTTTGCATCGCTGCGCGCGTTGCGCGCCTGATCGAGCACTTCCAGCAGGCGCGCCCGACTGGGCGCCTGCACACCATGGTGCGCTAGCCATGCGCGCAAGGCGCCGGTTTGCCGCGCAGCCGGCAAAGCCGTTAACCGATCAAGCCGCATCATTCCTTCCGGAGCATCCTCAGCGCTGGCGGCGTAATCGGCTGCCGCCATCGAACGCATCGCTTCGGCGGCTTCAGCCACAAGATCGACCGAGCGCGCAGCAGCCGCACGAAAACCAGGGCGCAGCGCATCGAGACGGGGCAGAACATCACGCCGCACCGCATTGCGCAGCAACGTGACATCGTCATTGCTGTCGTCATCAATGTAGTTGAGCGCACGCAATCCGACGTAGCGCTCGATGTCGGCGCGGGCGACGTCGACCAGCGGCCGCAATAATTGAAGGTCACTTGCAAACGAACGTACTTCCGGAAATGCCGCAAGCCCATCGGGCCCTGCACCACGCATCCATTGCAACAGAAACGTTTCGAGACGATCGTCGCGATGATGCGCTGTCATCACGATGCGTGTGCCGGATTCACGCGCCGCTTCCGCGAGCACGGCGTACCGCAGTTCGCGCGCCGCTGCTTCAATCCCGCGACCGCGCCGCCTGACTTCGACACGATGCACCAGCAGCGGAACGCCCATTCGGGAGCATTCAGCTTCGCAGTGTGCGAGCCATGCATCTGCATTGCGGCTCAGGCCATGGTGAACGTGAACCGCAACGACGCGCCGCACTCCGGTGCCGCGAGTCGCCGCCAGGCGAGCAAGCAGATCCAAGAGCGCCATCGAGTCACGCCCGCCACTCAGACCAAGCGCGACGGTAATGGCGGAAATTCGAGGGGCCGACTGGACTTGCCGCTTCAGCGGCTCAGCGAATTTCGCAGCGCTCTGTTGGACCAGCGAAGCTGCGCGCCCCACCGCGAGGCGCACCAGGTCGAGCAGTTGTTGCTCGAGCGGATCAGTTTTCTTCGACCGTGCTCTTGAACTTGCCATATGCCAACAGCCGCGCGTGGCGTGCCGCCAGCAGGTCCTTTGTCTTCATCCCCTGAAACTGCCGCAGGCTGTCGGCAAGTGCACGCTTCAGCATCACGGACATTTGCTTCGGATCGCGATGCGCGCCACCGAGTGGCTCGGCAACAATCTTGTCGATCACGCCGAGTGCTTTTAACCGGTGCGCAGTGAGGCCGAGTGCCTCGGCGGCGTCGGGCGCCTTATCCGCACTCTTCCAAAGAATCGACGCGCATCCTTCGGGCGAGATCACCGAATACGTCGCGTATTGCAGCATCAAAACCGTGTCGCCGACGGCGATGGCCAATGCGCCCCCCGAGCCGCCCTCGCCGATGATCGTCGTGATGATCGGGATCTTCAACTGGGACATTTCATACAGGTTATGGCCGATCGCCTCGGACTGGCCGCGCTCTTCGGCATCGATACCGGGATAGGCACCCGGCGTATCGACGAACGTGAACAACGGCAAGCCGAACTTCTCGGCGAGCTTCATCAGTCTCAGCGCCTTGCGATACCCCTCCGGTTTGCTCATGCCGAAATTGCGCAGCGCTCGCTCTTTGGTATCGCGACCCTTCTGATGACCGAGCAGCATCACGGCCTGGCCGTTAAAGCGCGCCATGCCGCCGACGATCGACAGGTCGTCGGAGAACGATCGATCGCCGTGCAGCTCGTGAAAGTCGGTGAAAATGTCGTTGACGTAATCGAGCGTGTACGGCCGTTGCGGATGCCGCGCAAGCTGCGAGACCTGCCACGGCGAAAGCTTTGCGTAAATCTCCTTCAGCAGCCCATCGCTTTTTTGCTGTAGGCGCTCGATCTCTTCGGAGATGTCGACGGCGGAGTCATCCTGAACGAACCGCAGCTCGTCGATTTTTGCCTCGAGCTCGGAAATCGGTTGCTCAAAATCCAGAAACGTGGTCTTCGCCATCAGTTCTTGTTAGTAAGTGACTGGAATCGGATCAAGACTACGCCATAGATACCATGTCGCGACGCTGCGCCAGGGTACCCACGCTTCAGCAATTTCAGACACTCGTGCGCGCCCTTCCCGGCCAACTACCGGCTCGCCGTCAAGATAATTGACACTGACCGCTTTCAGCAAGCCCAAATCGTCGAGTGGCAACACATTAGGGCGCAACAGGTTGAAAATCAGGAACATCTCGGCGGTCCACCGACCGATGCCTCGAATGTCGATCAGCTCGGCGATGATTTCCTCGTCGCCCTGCTCGCCAAAGCGCGACGGATCGACGCGGCCACTGACAAAGTGCGCAGCAAGGTCACGGATGTACTCGACCTTGCGATCGGA
>DATEOP010000210.1:0-5016 GCA_035274065.1 Burkholderiaceae bacterium | reverse complement strand
GACGATCAACTCCACCTTGCGACCGGCGATGCCTCCGCCTGCATTGATGCGCTCGACGGCGAACTGCGTGCCGCGCAGTCCGCATTCACCGATCGTGCCGACGATGCCGGACTTCGGCGCAATGATGCCGACCCGCAACGGCGTGTTCTGCGCTATTGCGGGAAAGCTCAGATACGGCTGAGCCGCCACAGTGGCGCCTGCTCCGCCAATAGCTTTCAGTAACGATCTACGCTTGTTCTGCATGATGTGTCTCCGAGTTGTTGTAATGAAGCAATGCTGATCTTTTACTCTGAAATGTCAGTTTTCTCGCGTCGAATGCCTTGCGCTAACCCATTTGAATCGTCCATCGTAAGTCGGTAACCGCACTGATCGTCATGCCGCCGGGTACTGGATAAGAACATTACCGCCGTCCAGGTTTCATCGCGCTGCTTTCAGGCTACAGCAGCTTCGGCGTCGAGCCGGGCGCCGTCGCGGTTAACAGCTTCGCGCACAGCACGCCCCGGTAGCGCGCGAGGTTGGATTCCTGACTCGATGCACATCGCGGCAGCGTGCCCCACGGCTTGGCCGTACGAAAAACATTGAGCCGTTACGCGTGCCGATGCCACCGCTTCGTGCTGTGCCGAGAGGCAGCGGCCGGCTGTAAGCAGGCCGTCCCCGCGCATCGGAACAAAACAGCCGAATGGAATTTCGTAGCAGTCTTCGATCAACCATTCCACGCGCGGCTTAGCACCAGTGTGCAGCTCGATTGGCCAGGGAGAACGCGCGATGCCGTCGGCAAACTTGCGTCCTGCGAGAATATCGGCGTTAGCGAGGGTTGAAACTCCAAGCGCTTGGCGTGTCTGACGCACCCCGACTTGCGTGCCCGTATCAACTACAAAAGACTGCTCGCAACCTGTCAGATGGTCTCGGAAGAATCGCGCGTATTCACGCACCTGCAAACGCCCTTCGAATTCGGCGTCGGTAAAGTCACGCGCACTCAACGTGTTCAGTTCCCGTCCGTCGGGGCCGACAATACGGGTGCAATTGCACAAGAGTTCATTTGGGCGTGTGGTCGGAAAAAGCCAAATCTTTGAACGCGGCAGAAAGTAACCATGCCCGTTGTGGCGGCGAAGAAGATCGCTGACCTGCTCCGGCAGAATCGTGTCTTCGCCATAAGCGCCAATGAAGCGGGCAGTGTCGACTCCGCCGAGTCGGAAAATCATCGTGGGGTTCTGCACTTGGCCATTGTCGCCAATGAACGACTCGAATCCCGCCATTGCGATCACGTCTGCGTCTCCGCTCGCGTCGATCGTCAGCTTTGCCCGCAACTCAACCGGGCCTTCCTTGGACCATGCCATCGCACCCGTGACACGATTGCCATCAACACTTGCACCCGTCACGACAGCGTGGAACAACACATTGACACCGGCTTCGCGCAGCAGATGGTCCGCCGCTTCACGCCACATCAGAGGATCGTGCACGCGTGTCCATGTCTTGCCATAACGCATCGGTGGTGTCAGCCCACCGCGCGACGCAAGCAGGCGAACGAATTCATCGGCGAAACCGAAAACAACCTGATGGGGTCGCGCGTCGGGTCGGTCGGACGCCTCGTATAGACCACAAACAGTGCCTGACATCCCCGCCACCGCACCGCCGCCGCAAAAACCGTATCGCTCGACCAACACAACCTTCAAACCTTGCCGCGCGGTGGTAACCGCAGCGGCGACGCCGGCTGCGCCACCGCCCACAACGAGAACGTCAGCCCCGATCTTTAAGCCCTTTCGATGATCGGTCACTGTTGTCGTCCGACGCCAGAGTTCACTTTCACTCGGGGCTCACCGTGTCGCGAGTGAACTTTTCTATCACATCGAGCAGTTTGTCACTCGCGCTCGCGGCGCGCTCTTCATCCTTGTCGGCGATAGCACGGGCGATGTCAGCGTGCAGCTTTGCTGTGAGCGGCATGTCGGCGGCTTGTTTGTAGTGGATGTACCAGAAGCGCCGTGACAAGCCGTGCATCAGGCTCATCGCACGCGCCGCGAACTCGTTGTGTGACGCCCTCGAACACAGCCGGTTGAACTCACGATCGGTGCGCATGAACGTCACATCGTCGTTGACACGCGCCGACTTTTCGAAGTCCCGAGCGAGCTCGCGAAACCGTACCCGCTGTTCGTCGGTAGCGCGCCGGGCAGCCGTGCGTGCAATCAGCCGTTCAATCTCTCGACGCGCCTCGTGCAAGCGCAGCTGCCGTCCTACGTTGATCTCCGACACCATCACACCGCGCCGCGGCAGGATCACAACGAGCCCCTCGCGCGCCAAACGCTGCAGTGCCTCCCGGATTGGCGTGCGGCCGATGCCGAGATGGCCTGCAAGCTCAGCCTCAGACACTGCCGCGCCCGGCGCAAGCTTTAACGTGACGATCATCTCTTCGAGCTCGGCATAGGCGCGATCGGTCAGACTCTGCGCCGGTGCGGCTGGCGCGATTTCTATCGCGGTCGCGCGCTTCATTGATGCTTGCGCTTCTCGACCATCGAAACGAACTTCTCGTATTCCTTCTCGTCGACACCGTAACTGTGGTCGTCATCCGGAAATGTGCCCGCCTTTACTTCCGAGATGTATTGAGAGATTCCCTTGATCGCAACCTCGGTCAGGTTCGAATAGCGCTTGGTGAATTTCGGTTTGAAATCGGTGAAAACGCCGAGCAGGTCGTAGCAGAGCAGGATCTGTCCATCGGTGCCAACCCCCGCCCCAATCCCTATCGTTGGAATTTCAAGCTGCTTCGAAATGACCGCCGCGATTTTGGCGGGCACCGCTTCAAATTCGAGCATGAAACAGCCGGCGTCCTGAATCGCGAGCGCGTCCTCCAGAATTTTCATCGCGGTATCGGCGGTCTTGCCCTGGATCTTGAAGCCGCCAAACATCGCCACCGTGTGCGGCGTCATGCCGATGTGCGACGCGGTCGGAATCCCCGCATCCACCATAGCTTTCAAAATAGTCGCTTGCGATTTACCTCCCTGCGGCTTGACAGCATCGCAAGCGCCCTCCTGCATGAAACGGGTGGCGTTGGTCAATGCGCGCTCGATCGTGTTGTAGCTTTGATAGGGCATACAGCCGAGCACGAATGTGTTCGGCGCGCCCCGGCGCACCGCCTGCGCGTGCAGAGCCATCATGTCCATCGTTGCGGGAATCGTGCTCGAGTGTCCATGCGCGATCATCGCCAGGCTGTCGCCGAGGACCGCCACATCGACGCCCGCCATTTCGGCCCACTTGGCCGACGTGTAGTCGGGAACGGACATGTACACCATCTTTTCGCCCGACTTTTTAGAGTCGCGGATTTCCTGCAACGTGCGCTTCTTTCGTGCCGGAGCACTTACGGCCTTGTTTGGATTTGCAGGCGCTTCAGCCACACTCCCCCCGTTGACAGCGTCAGTGATCGACAACTAATATATCAGCCATCTACGTCGTAGCAAAGAGGCTTTTCAAAATGATGACTGAACGGCAGCGCAGATTTCGCGAGCAATATCGGGCCGCGATCAGCCGCTGGTACAGCGGGCTCTTGCACATTGGTGTGATGTATGGCGCTGGAATTGCCGCCATCTGGTATTGCGTCAGTCAGCTACAAAACGCGCGCTGGGAATGGCTGCTGCTGATTCCAGTGCTGATCGCGGGAAACTTTGCCGAATGGAGCATGCACAAGTTTGTGATGCACCGTCTGATCGACGTGTATGCGTTGCGCGCTATCTACGACCGCCACACTCGCCAGCACCATCAATACTTTACTGACAACGACGCGACAATCGACAGTATTCGCGAGTTTCGCATCGTGTTCTTTCCGTGGCGCGTGTTGATTGTTCTGGCCGTTTTTGGAGTGTTGTTCAGCTGGATCGCCAGCGTGCTAATCAATCCCAATGCGGGTTACATCGTATTCATCGGGATGATCGGGCATTACATGGTGTACGAGACATTCCACTTTTGCTGCCACGTGCGCGACAACTGGTTCGTTCGCAACATCCCGTTCATCAACACGATTCGCCGGCATCACACGGCCCATCACAACATGGGAATCATGATGCACGTGAACATGAACCTCACGTTTCCCATTGCCGACTGGTTTTTGAATACCAGCGACCTAAAGCGTGGCCTCGTTGGTCACCTGTTCAACGGCTACAGTGACGCGCACGTCAAGCCCGAGCTAAAGCCGGTCATCGCGCGCTACCGAACGTCAGAAACGCAGGAAAAGCGCGTCACGCTGGACGGACCGCAGCTCAGCGACGATGAGCTTCGTACGTTGGCCAGCGCGGGTAGCCACGTTTAGGCACCCGTATAGCGTGAACGGGCGAGACGAGCGGATGAAAAGCTAAGGAACTCCGCGGCTTTTACCGATCAATTCGGGATCATTTCGGTTAAATTCCATGGCTCGCCGCGCCCTGTGGCGACGAGCCTAACCGAGAATACCGTTGGCGACCGAAGTTAAGACCCAAACGGCAAAAGTCGTCACGCCTGCCGCTGCGACCGGCGCCCCTAAGCCTCGCGTACTGATCTGCGACGACTCTCGCATCGTGCGGGCATCGATCAGCCAGCATTTGCGCGACCGCTTCGAGCTGCGCGAGGTGACCGACGGAGAGGCTGCATGGCAGGCAATCCTGCTTGACTCATCAGTGCGCGTCGTTATCAGCGACCTGACGATGCCGAAGGTCGATGGGTTCGAGCTCCTGAACAGGGTGCGCTCCTCGAAAGTCCAGCGGATCCGCGAACTCCCGATGGTGATCATCTCCGGCGAGGACGAAGCCGGAGAGCGCGAGCGTGCCGCATCGCTCGGCGCCACCGATTTCATCCAGAAGGGCGTCGGCGCGGCGGAGCTGCTGGCGCGCATGGAAGTGCTGGTGCGCCTTTCGACGACGCGCGAGATGCTGGCCGAGAGCCAGGCATCGCTCGAATCTTCGCGCACCGTCGACTCGGATACCGAGCTGCTGAATCAGCCGTTCTTCGACAAACAGGTTGAGAAGCTGATTTCGTTTGCGCGTCGCAATTTGTCGGACG
>DATEOP010000209.1:0-11001 GCA_035274065.1 Burkholderiaceae bacterium | reverse complement strand
CGCAGGACCGTGCAATGGCCTATCAGCATACGCAGCGCAACAGCTTCTTCACGCATAAAGGCGTCGATAAGCACTACGGCGCACAACGGATCGCGAAGCACCTCGGCATTGATCTGCTGCATTCGATCGGCGCGGGCGACTCGCCGATGGATGACTTTCTGGCTGGCGTCGGACTGGCCGTCATCGTCGGGCGCCTGCAGCTCGAGTACAGGGGACTTCTACACACGGTGCGCATTAAGGACTCGCTCGCTCTGGGCAATCTGCTGTTTGCAATTGGCGAACTGGGCGCTAAGGTTGGCGCCCAGGAATAGATGCTTTGCCAAAGCTGACAACCCGCGCCGCGCGCGCTTATGTAATCGATGTCGCAGCTCGGGTGCTGCGCAACGCTCCGGAGCACGTACGCCGGCGCGGCGGCGGGCTCACCAATCTCGTCTATCAGGTTGACGTCGACAATCGGAGCTTGATCGTCCGCGTCAATGCCGATCCACACAAACTGAAAGTGTTCGAGCGGGAACGCCAAGCGATGAAACTTGCGCGCGCAGCGCAGCTACCGGTCCCGCGCGTGGTGCACGTCGGCGCTAACCCTTATCCGTTCATGGTTCTTGAAAACGTACGCGGTGTGGTGGGTACGCACGCTTACGACAAGATCGGCACCGTGCGGCAGATGGGAGAGATCACGGCGCGCATTCATCGCATTCAAATGCCCGGCTTTGGGCCGGCTGCGGTCGATCGGACTTTTGCCGCTGAAGCGCCTCGAAGGAATTCCTGGGGCGCGCACCTTGAAGCCGATCTGAAGGCATCAGAACGCATCACAACGCTGGAACGTCTGGAAATGCTCTTACCCGACAACGCCAGCAAGATGCGACAGATCCTCGCGCATATGTCTACCTGGCGTCGTAACCCCGTACTGCATCACGGGGACATGCGTTTGAAAAACATCATCGTGGATGCATACGGCAAGGTCATCGCGGTGCTGGACTGGGAGCATTGCACGTCGAGCGTACCGGCGCTGTGGGACTTGTCGGTGGCGCTGCACGACGTGACGATCGATGAGAAGCAGGCGTTCTTGCAGGGCTACGGGTACGCGCCGCGGGAGCTCGCCAAATCGATCGGCTACTTGCGCTTGCTGAACGCACTGAATTACACACCGTTCCTCGTTGCGATGGAAAAGCGCGGCGACTCGGCAAAGCTGAAATGGCACCGCGCGCGGTTCGCAGGCAATTTCAACTTGTACCAATAACCCACAAGACACGTCCAGCTTTACCATCCAGACAGATGGTTTCTGGATGGTAAGATGTCGCCATGGCTACTCACGCGGTCAAGCTGGCGGATTCGGAAAAAATCACGATCAATGTCGGCTACGTCGACCTTGGACACATCGATCTGCTGGTGCGCGAAGGGTTTTATTCGAACCGTACCGATCTGATTCGGACGGCGATTCGCAATCAGATCGCCTCACATGCGGACACGTTGCGCCAGACTGTCAGCCGGCGCAGCCTGGTGCTTGGAATTCATCACTACTCGCGTCGGGATCTCGAAAGCGCGCGGACGCGCGGCGAGCGGCTTCAGATCCAGGTGCTGGGTCTTGCGAGCATCGCAGACGACGTCACACCGGCGCTTGCGCTGAAAACTATCGAATCAATCGTCGTGTTGGGCGCGCTTCATGCCAGTGCAAGTGTTAAACGCGCGCTGGCGTCGCGAATCAAGTAGTCCGGAGAAATTTTGAAGTCAGATAAATCGTTTATGGAAGCAATGCGACAGGCAACCCAGCTGGTGCGAACGCGCGGCCCTATCGCAGCGACCCGGCTCATTCAGGACTTGCTGCGGCCGCAAAGTGCGAAGCCGCCAGGTACGACCGTGGAGGTCGACGGTAACCCCATTGCTGTCGACCCTGCGAGTACCCCTTCCACGCAAACACCGCCACGACCCTGGACGCTACCCAGTGCGTCGGGTCAGTTTCTCAATCAACGCTATTCGGGCCACTCGGGGTCGCGCAATTACAAGCTGTACATCCCATCCGGCGATACAACCCTAGCGCTGCCGCTTGTCGTGATGCTGCACGGATGCACTCAAGGGCCGGATGATTTTGCGACGGGCACGCGCGCGAATCGGTGGGCGGAAGACAAGCGTTGTTTCGTTGTCTATCCCGAGCAGATTCAACGCGCCAATTCGCATCGGTGCTGGAACTGGTTTCGACCGCTCGATCAGCAGGCCGGGCTTGGCGAGCCGGCGATCATCGCCGGCATCGTTCGACAGGTGATCGATCAGTATCGAATCGACAAGCAACGTGTTTACGTTGCAGGTCTGTCAGCGGGCGGCGCGATGGCGGCAATCATGGCGCGTGAATACCCCGATCTATTTGCAGCCGCCGGCGTGCACTCAGGGTTGCCGGCCGGAGCCGCACAAGACGTAACGTCTGCACTGACCGTGATGAAGAGCGGGAAGGCCAGCCTGGCGTCTAGCGTTGCAGCCCTGACAGTGGCTCACCGCGCTGTACCCTTGATCACGCTGCATGGCGATGCGGATCAAACAGTTAATCCTGCAAACAGCGTCCAGTTAGTCAAGAACGCTATCGAACTCCATGCGCTGCTGCATCCAGATTCGCCTTTGCAGCGGACCGAAACCACGATTGCTGCAGCGGTGGACCGTCACGCCACTCAACGCATAACCTACACGACGGCAAATGGTGTCAGCCTAATTGAACACTGGCTGATTCGCGGCGCCGGGCACGCATGGTCGGGCGGCGATAGCGCGGGCTCGTTCGCGGATGCGCGCGGACCGGACGCGACCGCCGCGATGCTTGAATTCTTTGCGCAACATACGCTGCCTGTCGACGTATCCGAGCCGCAGCTTATGGACTCAACCTCTCCGGCGTGATCGATGGACTGGCGCCGTCTGCCCCAACGGCAGAGATGTGGCCCGTCTCCTCCAGCACCGCGAGCTTGACCGACTCCGGCGAGTCATAGCCGAGCTTGCGCAAGCCCGCCTGCAATTCGTCGCGGCTAACACCTTCTCTATCAAGCGCCTGCTGAATAACATTCCCGTCGCGGACCAGCACCCTCGGTTTGCCGCGGACCAGATGTCGAATCCACGTCGAGTGCGCGCACCAGGCGGCCAAACCTCGATGCGCGGCGAATACCGTCACGACGAACACAACCGCGTTTGGCCATCCCTCATCGAGTGCCGTGCTCTGAATCACGACGCCCAATGTGATCAGCACAATAAGATCGAACGTTGTCGTCTGACCAGCCAACCGCTTACCGGCGAGCCGCATGATCACAATCAAAGCGGCGTAGTACGCCAGCGCCTTGAGCGCCTGCAGCAACAACTGATCAGGCATTAGTTCCATCTATGTCTGCGGTCTGCGACGCGCGGCGTCCCGGTCGTCGACGTCCGGGTGCTCGACGTGTGCGACGCCGGTTGCGCGCCGCTCGAAATCTTCGCGCGTCAGCGAACGATTGATGCCGAAAGCCGCCCTGGTGCCTTCTGCGGCCGCGACGATAACGAGTTGAACATCCTTAATCAGGTTGCCTGCGACGAAAACCCCGGGGACACTGGTGGCTTCGTATTCACCACAGCGAACCGCGCCCTTGCGGGTGATCTGACAGCCGAGTTTGCGGGCCAGCTCCATGCGGGATACGCACGGAGTGTCGAAAAACAGCGCCCGGCGTGGCAGCCGACGCCCGCCATCGAAGACCAAAGCCTCGAGCTGACCGTCCCGCCCTTCGAGCTCAACGAGCTTTTCTTCAATGACTTCGACTCCGTTGCGCTGCAGATGCGTGCGGACCTCCTCGCTGAATCCCGAGCGCCCGTCAGTACAGAGTGCAATGTCCGACGTCCACGCAGTCAGGGCGCGCGCCATCTCCAGCCCGCGTGCGCGCTTGCCGTACACCGCCATGGGCGCACCGCGCAGTTCCCATCCGTCGCAATACGGACATTGATGGACGCTCTTGCCCCAGAACTCTTCGATGCGCCGAATTGCCGGCAACTGGTCGACGACACCGGTCGCAATCAGAATCTTCCGCGAAAGCTCGGAGCGATCGTCGTTAAGAACGACACGAAACAGGTTCTTCGACTCACGCGAAACGTCCGTTACTTCTGCATTGACCAACTTCACGTTGTCATAGCGCTCTAGTTGCAGACGCGCCGCTTGAAGGAACTCAGAAGGCGGTATGCCATCGCGCGTGAGGAATCCGTGCAACGCGTTTGAGGCCCGGTTGCGCGGGTGTCCATCATCGCAAATCAACACCCGCCGGCAACAGCGGCCAAGCACCAGCCCCGCTGACAATCCGGCCGGCCCGCCGCCGATGATGATTGTGTCCCAAGGTTCACCGTGCAAGTGTGTACTCCTTAACTCCGTCCAGTTCCCACGGGCATGCAGCTTGCACTAAATGCTCCGGTAGTTCCCACCATTTGCCCAGAGAGGGGTTGAACATGAATTTCATTATTTGGATTGTCATCGGCGGTCTGATTGGCTGGATCGCCAGCATGATTATGAAGACCGATGCACAGCAAGGCGTCTTCCTGAACATCGTTGTAGGCATTGTTGGCGCGTTGCTCGGCGGATGGCTAATCAGTCCGCTAGTGGGTGTACCCACGATCAATCAGGACGCATTCAGCATTGGTTCCTTGGTGGTTTCTCTGATCGGAGCAATTATTTTGCTGGCGATCGTCAATCTGTTCCGTCGCGGTAGGGTGCGCTAACCACTTCACTAGGAGACACAAATATGAATCGAGACAAACAGAAAGGGCTTGACCCGAATCCGGACGCCAATCGCGATCCGTTAACCGGCACGCCTGGTTCGCATCCTGTCGGTACCGGCATTGGTGCCGCAGCGGGTGGTGTCGCAGCGGGCGCAGCGGCCGGCACGTTGGCAGCCGGCCCGGTGGGAACCGTTGTCGGTGCGGCGATCGGCGCAGTCGCTGGTGGACTCGCCGGCAAAGCAGTGGCAGAAAGTGTCGACCCGACTGTTGTCGATACCCATTGGCGCGGCAAATACGACCGCGAGCCTTATTACGAAACCGGAATGACGTACGACGACTACGCACCGAGTTATCGGTTGGGTGCTGACGCGCGCGCACGTAACGAAGGCGCTCGATTCGAGGAACTTGAACACTCACTCGCGAGCGACTATGAGAAGGTAAAAGGCAAGTCGCGTCTCGGCTGGGAGAAGGCCAAGCGCTCCGCACGCGCCGGCTGGGATACAGAGTATTGATCCCAATAAAAGTAAACAGGCCCCGCTTCGGCGGGGCTTATTTTTTTCCAACACAACAAGGAGCGATGAATGGCCACCAAAAAGGCCGCCAAGCGGTCGGCTAAGAAATCCAGTTCAAAAAAGAAAGCATCGCGCACGGCCAAAGTGCCAAAGAACGAGGCAATCAGCCAACTAACGGCCGATCATGCGCGAGTGAAAAAAATGTTCAAGCAGTACGACCGGCTCGCAAAAGCTGATGCTGGTGACGGCGAGAAGCGGCAAGTTGCTTCGTTGATATGCGCGGAGTTAACCGCGCATGCCACGGCCGAAGAAGAGCTTTTTTATCCCGCGGCTCGCTCAGCACTCGACAAGCCCGATCTAATCGACGAGGCCGATGTCGAGCACGCGAGCGCCAAGGACTTGATTGCCCAGATCGAGGGCTCATCGCCTTCCGATGATCACTACGACGCCAAGGTCAAGGTGCTTGGTGAGTACATCAACCATCACGTTGAAGAAGAAGAAGGCGAGATTTTCCCGAAAGTTCGCCGAGCGAAGCTCGATACCGTTGCATTAGGCGAGCAAATTGCTCTGCGCAAGGCGCAAATCATGCAAAAGAAGGGTATGGCCTAGGCCCGCAAGGCAGGCGCAACCCGACGGCGGCACGCGTGTGCCGCTTTTTTTTCACCTACAGGAAAGAAGGATGGCTACAAAGCGCTCAAGCAGCAAATCCCCTCCCGCAACATCCAGACAGCCGAAAAAGCCGGCCGCGGGCGGTTCGGACAAATCAACAGTCAGTGGGCCATCGGCTCGAACTCCCGCACGTGCTGAAAAGGGACTGGTGGCGCGCGCAGCGTCGGCCTTGCTCGACGGCATGAAAAGCAGCAGTCCCGACGTGCGAGCTGAGGCCGCCGCTGGCCGGCTCGCCGAAAAGATGGCAGGCACCGACGAGATGAGTCGAGCATTTCCGTTCAACGCCATCAAGCCTGCCGAATTCGGGCGCAAGAGCGCGCTGAAGCCGCCACAAGGGCAAAGTGCCGACCCGCCGTCGACAGATGTTTCAGCAAGCACGATCACTGAAACGAACAGCAACGATAAAACCGGCGACGCAGCTGAGCCTGGCGAGAACCCAAATAACGCACCCCTCGAAAAGGTGCGAGTCGATTCCGGCGGTCGCGCGCTGACCACAAATCAGGGCGTCGCGATCGCAGATAACCAGAACTCATTGAAGGCTGGCTTGCGCGGGCCCACCCTGCTCGAAGACTTCATCCTGCGCGACAAGATCACCCACTTTGATCACGAGCGCATTCCGGAGCGCGTGGTTCATGCACGCGGATCCGCAGCGCACGGATTTTTCGAGTGTTACGACGCACTGACCGATCTGACAATGGCCGCTCCGTTCGCTGAAGCGGGAAAGCGCACGCCGGTGTTCGTCCGCTTTTCGACAGTCGTCGGCGAACGCGGCTCGTTCGACCTTGCGCGCGACGTGCGCGGATTTGCCGTCAAGTTTTATACCGATCAGGGCAACTGGGATCTGGTCGGGAACAATATTCCGGTGTTCTTCATTCAGGACCCAATGAAGTTTCCGGACCTGGTACATGCAGTAAAACCCGAGCCTCACCACGCAATGCCGCAGGCGGCAAGCGCACACGACACGTTCTGGGACTTTGCGAGCTTGATGCCGGAGATTACCCACATGCTGATGTGGGTGATGTCGGATCGAGCAATCCCGCGCAGTTATCGAATGATGCAGGGCTTCGGCGTGCATACATTTCGCCTGGTCAACGCGCAGGGCGCATCGGTTTTCGTCAAGTTTCACTGGAACCCAATGCTCGGAACGCATTCGGTCGTGTGGGACGAGGCCGTCAGGATCAACGGTGCCGATTCCGATTTTCATCGGCGCGATTTGTGGGAAGCGATCGAAGGCGGTGCGTATCCCGAGTACGAGCTGGGACTTCAAATCTTTACCGAGGAGCAGGCGGAGGGATTCAGCTTCGACGTGCTCGATTCGACCAAGATCATTCCTGAAGAGTTGGTGCCGCTGCGGCCGGTCGGCAGGATGGTGCTGAACCGTAATCCTGACAACTTCTTTGCCGAAACCGAGCAAGTCGCTTTCTGCACGCAGCACGTCGTGCCCGGGATCGACTTCAGCAATGATCCATTGCTGCAAGGTCGCAATTTTTCTTACCACGACACGCAGTTGACGCGACTCGGCGGGCCCAACTTTCACGAAATCCCGATCAATGCCTCGGTAGCGCAGGTGCATAACAATCAGCGCGACGGCTTTCACCGGCAATCAATCCCAAGAGGACGCGTCGCCTACGAACCGAATTCGCTTGGCGGAGGATGTCCTTTCCAGGCGGGCAACTTGGGCTTCATGTCATTTCCCGAGCCGATCGAAGGGGACAAGCTTCGTGGCAAGCCAGAAAAGTTTGCTGACCACTACACGCAGGCCGCGCTTTTCTATAACAGCCAGACCGCTGTCGAGCAGAGCCATATTGTCGAAGCTTTTCGATTTGAGCTGACGAAGGTTCAGACGCCAGCGGTTCGCGCACGAATGGTCGCGGGGTTGCTCAATGTCGATCGTGACCTTGCATCAAGGGTCGCTGAAGGCCTTGGCATCGATTTGCCTGAGCCCCTGCCGCGCGTACTTGCCAAGCCCACTCCGCCCGAGGTCACGACTTCCGGTGCGCTGTCACTATTTTCGCGGCCGGGAGATGGATCGATTCGCACGCGCAAGGTGGCTATTCTCGTCACAAACGGCGTCAATGCGGAAGAGCTGCAGTCGGTTTATGACGCGCTGACCGATCAGGGCGCAGTCGTGACCTATGTCGGCCATCGCCTCGGCGCGGCGCAAGCGGCGACCGGAGAAGCTATCGAAGTCGAAATCACGATGGAAACAGCGCCTGCCGTGTTGTTCGACGCGTTGGTGCTGCCGAGTGGAAAGACTGCGATAGAAACGCTGGGCAACAGCGGTCAAGCAATGGAGTTTCTGAAACTTCAATACCGACACTGCAAGCCAATCCTTGCTATGGAAGGCGCAAGTGCGCTTCTCGAAGGCGCCAACATTTCACCTCGCCTGCCCGACGGCGGTGATGATCCAGGGCTGCTGATCGTTGAGGACCAGGACGCCGCCTCGGTGACGGACGCATTTGTCCAGGCGATTGCGCGGCATCGACATTTCGAGCGGCAAATGGACCCACCGATGGTTTGAACGATTCAACGTGATGGAGGCAACAAATGAACGAACAACTTAAGGAACTGCTTTATCAAATGCTCGAGACCGAGTTGGGAGGCGTGCAGGTCTACACGACCGCCCTCGAATGCGTCGTTAACGACGAACTCGAAGAGGAGTGGACGAAATATCTAGCCCAAACCGAGCGACACGTTGAAGTGATGCAGCAGTTGTTGAACAACCTCGGTCTAGACAGTGAAGCGGAAACGCCGGGACGTCAGGTTGTCAGGCACGTCGGGGAGTCGCTGGTGCAGGCCATGCAAATGGCACTTGCGAGCGGCGGTGAGCCGGAAGCCGCGGAGCTCGTCGCGTGCGAGTGCGTCGTCTTTGCCGAAACCAAAGACCACTTGAACTGGGAACTGCTATCGAAATTTACCCAGAAATGCGGCGACACCGAGAAACAAGCGCTGACGGCCGCCGTCAAGGAAGTCGAAGATCAGGAAGACGAGCACATTTATCACAGCAAGGGCTGGTGTCGCGAACTGTGGATTCAGTCACTTGGCATGCCCGCGGTGCTGCCGCCGCCCGAGGAAGAAAGAAAGGTAAAGACGGCGCTCGGCGCCGCACACGCGGAGAAGGCGCGCGAAGAGATGCTGTAGCGGCTGTTGATGATGTACTACAGAGAATCGACCAACATCGCACGCGCTGACGGCCGGTGGGGGGCGTAGTCGCCCCGCACTACTTCAGAGATCTTGGGCAGTTCCGTTCAAAGGACGGTGACCGTAAACTGCAAGCTCCGCAACGATGAGCGTTCAGGATCGTGTCCACCCGTTCGGCCACTTCGGTAGTTGATCGACCTAGTCTGCAAAAGGCAGCCACTGGGATCCACGGGCTGGACGAAATCACCAACGGAGGATTGCCGAGAGGGCGACCGACACTGGTGTGCGGCGCGGCCGGTTGCGGCAAGACGATGTTAGCCGCCGAATTTCTCGTTCGTGGCGCCGTTCAGTACGGCGAGCCCGGCGTTTTCATGATGTTCGAGGAGAGCGCAGCCGAGCTGACCGAAAACGTACGCTCTCTTGGCTTTGACCTCGAGAAACTGCAGAAGCAACGCAAGATCGCCCTCGACTTTGTCCACATTGAACGGACCGAGATCGAGGAAACCGGCGAATACGATCTAGAGGGACTTTTTATTCGCCTGGAGCACGCGATCGATCGGATCGGAGCCAAGCGCGTCGTACTCGACACGATCGAAGCATTGTTCGCCGGGATTCCGAATCAGGCCGTACTGCGTGCCGAACTTCGGCGCCTGTTCAGATGGTTGAAAGATCGGCGGATGACGGCGGTGATCACTGGCGAAAGAGGCGATCAAACGCTGACGCGCTATGGACTTGAGGAGTACGTCGCGGATTGCGTGATCCTGCTAGACCACAGAATCAACGACCAGGTTTCCACGCGGAGACTGCGCGTTGTCAAATATCGTGGTTCGGCACACGGTACGAACGAATATCCATTCGTCATCGGTGCCAATGGATTATCGGTAGTACCCATTACGTCGCTGCGCCTCGATCACAAGACCTACAGCCAGCGCGTCGCCTCCGGCATCAAGGGTTTGGACGACATGCTGGGAGGCAAAGGCGTTTACCGCGGTACCAGTACTCTCATTTCCGGGTCACCGGGCACCGGCAAGAGCAGCCTCGGCGCCGCCTTCGCTAACGCTGCGTGTGCGCGGGGCGAACGGGCGCTGCTGTTTGCCTATGAGGAGTCAGAAGGCCAACTGCTGCGCAACATGCGCTCTGTGCGACTGGACCTTGGGCAGTGGGTTCGCAAAAGCTTGCTACAGATTCATGCGTCCCGCCCTACATTGCAGGGGTTGGAGCAGCACCTGGTCGCGATGTACGACACCGTTCGCCTGTTTCGTCCGTCGATCGTCGTCGTCGACCCCATCAGCAATCTGACGATGGAACGAGACGATGTCTCACTGAAGCCAGCGCTGATGAGGCTGATAGATTTTCTAAAGCAACAAGGCATTACTGCGGTGTTCACCAGCCTCACAACCGACACCGCTGTGCCGCGCGCAGACTCGGAGATCGGCGTGTCTTCATTGATGGACACATGGCTGGTCCTGGGAAACTACGAGCAGAATGGCGAGCGCACGCGGACGCTACAAGTGCTGAAGTCGCGCGGAATGGAGCATTCCAATCAGGTCCGGGAATTTGTGCTGAGTCGCCGAGGCATCGAGTTGATCGACGTGTACGTATCGGGGTCGCGCGCACTTACGGGGACTGCACGCGTTACGCAGCAGGCGGAAGAGCTGGCGGCCATCAGGATGAAAGAGCTCGATCGTGATCGGATCTTGCGTGAGCTGGGCAGTGAACGCGCTGCAATCGACGCACGAATTGCTGAACTTGGCCCGCCCATCGCAATGCGTTTGCCGGAAGATAATGCGCGTGCGCGCCGTCGCGGCATGAAAAGGGCGAAGTGATGGTCACACGCGCTAAAGCTGCGGCGAAAAAGACGGCAATAGCAGTCAAAACGCCCGAGTGGCAGCTTCGGTTATACGTCGCGGGTCGCACAGCAAAATCAAATGCGGCTTTAGCGAACTTGAAACGTCTATGTGACACGCATCTCGCA
>DATEOP010000208.1:0-9542 GCA_035274065.1 Burkholderiaceae bacterium | reverse complement strand
AAGGAGTTTTCAGGCTGCAGATCGAGTATGTAGTACTTGTTGATGCACGGCGGCACCAGCACGAACGGCCTTGCATAGACCTTCCCGGTCAGCGGTTTGTATTGAATCAGCTGAAACAAGCTATTTTGAAAAACAATCTTTCCCTCACTGGTCGCGACATTGCGACCGACCTCGAAAGCGCTCTCATCGGTCTGCGAAATACGGCCGCGCTGGATGTCCTTCATCAGGTTATCGAGGCCGGACTTCAGGCTTTCCCCGCGCGACTCGAGCAACGTCTGCTGCGCCTTGGGATTGGTCGCGAGAAAGTTCGACGGTGAAGCCGCATCAACCCATTGCGACACGGCGAATTTAACGCGCTGCTTCGTCTTGCTGTCGGCGTCGACTGTATCGGCCAGCCGGTTCATGAAATCTGAATTCAGTAGATACGCACGCGCATAGAACGAGGCCAGTGAATTGTTCTGCCATGCAGGATCCGAAAAGCGGGAATCGGCAATCGGTTGCGACGACTTCTCGGGGTTCTGAAAAAAGTCGGTCCATAACGAAGCAAGCTGTGTCAGATAGTCCTGCTGAAGCCGCATCAGCTGGTCGGGAGATGGTGGTAAAGCATACGGTGTCGCCGACGCGCCGCTCGCAACATTCGAGGGACTGCGTTTGATTGAAGTCGCTCCGCCGCCTAACTTATCTGTGCGGCGTGCAGGTGCAGCCTTGGTCCGTGCCCGGCGAGAGGGAGTAGCGGCTGTTGAAGTTGGCATGTAGATCTCCTGAACCCAGATTCTCGCACCGCACGACCGCTAATCAAACGCGCCAGATGAGCGCGGCGTGACGCCCCGTCTTCCGATCACGTCGAAAGCTGTAAAAGCGTGCCGGATCGCTAAACGTACAGTCGTACCCACCATAGATGCGGGTAATGCCAGCCTGCTCAAGTGCCTGGCGCCCAAGCGCGAATAGGTCAGCAAGGTACTTGCCGCCAGGGCGCTGGTTGAACGCGTTACGCGCCTCCGGCAACTGCGATTGCATCGCCTCGAGCACTTCGGCGCCGACTTCGAAGTGATCCGGCCCGATCGCCGGGCCGAGGTACGCCAGCAACTCGGAATCGGCATCGACGAGACTCGCTCGGATCGACTTGGCCGTCGCTTGAATGACACCCGCCGCGAGCCCGCGCCAGCCGGCGTGCGCCACGCCGACGGCCCGACCCAGCGTGTCAGTCAAAAGAACCGGCATGCAATCAGCCACCGACACCACGCAGACGATATTCGGGGCGTTCGTGAATGATGCGTCTGCCTCGGCACCCGCATCGACGCGCGCAGCGTCGATGACGACCGCGCCATGCACCTGACTCAGCCAACGCGGGTCGGAGGGCAGCACCGTCCTCAACACCGCCCGATTCGCTGTGATGTCGGCGGGGTCATCGCCGCTCCCAAACCCCAAGTTCATGCCGCCCCCACCCCGTGGTGGCACGCCATAGGGGCCGCGCGACACGCCACCTACGCGCGTTGTGATCACCGCATGCACGTTGGCGGGCGCCGGCCAGTCAGGGCGAATCCAATCCGCGGTCACGAGAAGGCTTCGCTCGCAACGTCGAGCGGGCCAAAGCCAAGCTCGCGCATCAACTGCTCGAGATCGGGTGCGGGGCCACGGAACCAGCTCATTCGCTTTCTACTGATCGGATGGTCGAGACTCAACCGCGACGCGTGCAGCGCCTGCCGATCAAACTCTTTCCAGTGCGCCGCCGGCTCACCGCGTGGCGGCAACTTGCGTCGATATACGGGATCGCCGATCAAGGGATGTCCAATATGTTCGAGGTGCACGCGAATCTGATGTGTGCGGCCGGTCTCGAGCCGGCAGCCGACCCACGAGATGGTCGTGCCGCCATCGTTTGCAGAATCAATCCTCGCGTAATGCGTGCGTGCAGGCTTTGCCGTTTCGCTCGTGCTCACCTTAAAACGCAGCGGGTTGCGCGGGTCACGGCCGATTGCTGCATCGATCACACCTCGTGGCGGCGGCACGCCCAGAACCAGCGCCCAGTATTCTCGCGTCACCGTCCGCGCTTGCAGCTGTCGCACCAGGTCTGTTTGCGATGCAAGCGTTTTGGCAACCACCATCAGACCCGACGTGTCCGCGTCCAAGCGATGCACGATGCCCGCACGTGGTAGCTCAATCAAGGCCGGCGTGTACGCAAGCAGGCCATTGAGCAGCGTTCCCGACCAATGCCCTGCTGCCGGGTGGACGACCAGCTTTGGAGGCTTATTCAGTACCAGAATCGCGTCGTCCTCGAATATCACGTTCAGTGGAATCGGCTCAGGCGTATAGGCGGCCGCGTCCGCCGCCGGTTGCGGCTTCACCACGACGACGTCGCCAAACACCAGCGTGTGCCGCGCTTTCACGGCGCTTCCGTTGACACTCACAGCACCGGCGACGATCCACTGCTGAAGCCGGCTCCGCGATACGTCTGGAATTAAAAGCGCAAGTGCCTTGTCCAACCGCTCGCCCGCATGCTGTTCATCGATACGCAGCGTCAGCGTCGGGAAGTAGTCGGGAGCATCGTCAACTTCTACAGTTTCATCCGAGGGCGAGATCGACATCGTCGAACGATATACTGCCGAGCAATCGAAAATGGTAATCCGCTCGATGACAATGCATTGGACACAACGCGTCGCGCCGTTCGTTGCGACGCTCGCGATGGTTCTGTTCTCGGCCGCCTTGGGCGGTTGCAGCTGGCTCGGTATCAATTGGGGCACTACCGATGAAACCGAAAAATGGGATCCCGACAAGTTGTACTCGGAGGCTCGTACCGAGCTGAACAACGGTAGTTGGAAGCGCTCCCGCGAGCTGTATCAAAAACTCGAATCGCGATATCCGTTCGGTCGCCACGCGCAGCAGGCGCTGATGGAAATCGCTTACACGTACTACAAGGAGGGCGAGAGTGCGCAGGCGACGCAGGCTGCCGATCGCTTCATCCGCCAGTATCCGAACCACCCGAACGTCGACTACATGTATTACCTGAAAGGACTGGCATCGTTTAACGACGAGCTTGGCTTTCTCGGCCAATTTCTTAACCAGGACGTTTCAGAGCGCGACGCAAAGGCGGCGCGCGAAGCCTTTGATGCATTCAAGGATTTGATTACGCGGTATCCGGACAGCAAGTACACACCCGATGCCCGTGCACGCATGATCTACCTCGCGAACTCGCAGGGACAGGCGGAAGTCAATGTCGCGCGGTACTACTTCACTCGGAAAGCCTATCTCGCCGCGATCCAGCGGGCGCAAACCGTCGTGCGTGATTTCCAGCAGACGCCGGCGACGGAAGAAGCATTGTCGATTATTGCGCGCTCGTACGAGGCGCTGCAGATGAAAGATCTGCAGGCCGACGCTGAACGCGTGCTGGCGCTGAATTTTCCGCAGAGCAAGTACCTGAGCGGGCGGAAATAACCATCCGCCGACGCGTGTCGCGCGGCAGATGCACCGGAAAGCGACTATGCAATCGGATGACGTCGAATACGCTGGATTCTGGATTCGCGTCGGTGCAGCGCTGATCGATTCCCTGCTCGTTACTGCGGTGATCTTGCCGCTGCTCGTCGCGGTTTACGGATGGGGTTACTTTGGCGATCAGGCGCCCATGATCGCCGGACCCGCGGACTTTTTGATCTCCTGGGTCGCACCAGCCATTGCGGTCGTCGTTTTTTGGCTGTACCGACAAGCCACACCCGGCAAAATGGTGCTCTCGCTGCGAGTCGTGGACGCGGACACGGGCGGCACGCTTTCAGTTGGTCAATCGATCGGCCGCTATCTTGCGTACTACGTGTCGATGATTCCTCTTCTTCTGGGCTTCATCTGGGTTGCATTTGACCGCAGGAAGCAGGGTTGGCACGACAAACTCGCGGGCACTGTTGTCATCCGGTCAAAGGCACGGGGCGTGGAGCCCGTCAGATTCGAGCCGAAGCGCTAGTCGCGACGGCGCGTGAGGAACTCGACGGCTTCGGCTTCGCTGCGGGTACAAGCGAAGGGCGGCAGACTCGACAGAATCACCTTGCCATATGGCTTCGTGATTACGCGCTCGTCCAGAATCATCAAGACACCGCGATCGCTTTCATCGCGAATCAGGCGCCCGACGCCCTGCTTCATCAGCATGATCGCTTCGGGCAGTTGATATTCGTTAAACGGATTGCGCCCGATCTTGCGCAGGTAACGGATCTTCGCTTCGACGACGGGGTCGTCGGGAGGCGCAAACGGCACCTTGTCGATGACGACGAGTGACAGCGCGTCGCCGCGAATATCGATCCCCTCCCAGAAACTGATGCTGCCGACCAATACCGCGTTGCCTGACCGGCGAAACGCCTCGATCAACGCGCGCCGCGTGCTCGACCCTTGCACGAGCAAGGGAAGTTGCTGGTCATCGAGCGCCAGCAGCTGACGCAGACGCTCGGCGACTTTGTCGACGGCGCGCAACGTCGTGCACAGGATGAACGCCCTGCCTCCGTTGGCGCGCACCAGCGGCCAGGCTGCCTCCGCCACCTTGTGCGCAAAGCCCGCCTCGTACGGTGACGGCATGGATTGCGGCAGGTAAAGCAGCGCCTGCGTTGGGAAATCGAACGGACTGTTCCAACGGGCAGTCGTTGCGTCCGCAATACCGAGCTCAGCCAGATAATGATCGAACCGACCCGCAGCGGTCAGCGTGGCCGAAGTCAGCACCCATGCCTGCGGTTGAGCTTCGCGTGCGCGTGCAAGCGCCTGACCGGGCGCGAGTGGCGTCTGGTTGAACTGTGCGCCGTAGGTCGATACTGAGATCCAGCGCACTGACGGCATCGCGTCGTCGCCATCGGACTCGTCGAAGTCATCGTCACCCGCGGGCTTTTTCAGCTCACGCTTCCAACTCGATAGTTCGCGCCGCAGGCCCGCGACACGAGCGAACAGCAAATCGAGCTCGGCATCGCGTCCGCGGTTAACTTCGAGCGCTCGCGACAGCTGGGCGCAAGCGGCATCCAGCGCATCGAATGGAGCCTGCAACTCGCCTCGCCGTTCGATTCGCTCGATTGGTGTTCGCGAGCCGACCCCAAGCCCAGCGGCTCCGAGTGCGAGTCGCAGATCGCGCACAGCGCGCTCGAATTGACTCGTCAGCGTGATCCACGACGCGCCATCGGTGGCGCGTGCCAGCCCCAGCGCGCGCGCATCGCGGCTCGCTTCAAGCAGTTGTGCAAGCGATAGCGAGGCGCCGAAAAAGTCCGCGGCGATTGACGGCAGCTGATGCGCCTCGTCCAAAATCACCGTGTTGACGGTGGGCAGGAAATCGCGAATCGAGTCGTCACGAAAAGCGAGGTCAGCCATGAACAGGTGGTGGTTGACGACGACGATGTCGGCCGCCTGCGCGTCACGACGTGCCTTGTATACAAAGCACTCGCCAAACCGGGGACACTCCCCACCCAGACAGTTATCTCGCGTCGAAGTCACCAACGGCCAGATTGCTGCATTTTCGGGCACCGAAGCCAGCTCGGCGCGATCACCAGTCGACGTCGTCGCTGCGAAGCGGATGACAGCGCGCAGGTGGCCCACATCCTCGCGCGTCGCTAACAGCCCTTCGCCTTCGGCACGAGCCATTCGATGCAGGCACACATAATTGGCGCGCCCCTTGAGCAACGACGTCGCCGCGTTGATGCGCAGCGCATCGAGCACAGCCGGGAGGTCTTTGCGAAACAGCTGATCCTGCAATGGCTTGGTGCCGGTGGAAAGCAAGACCTTTCCGCCGGCCAATAATGCCGGCACCAGATAGGCGAACGTCTTACCGGTACCGGTGCCGGCCTCGGCGATCAGTGTGCCGCCGGACTCGATCGTGTCGTAAACCGCGGCTGCCATGTCCGCCTGCGACGGGCGTGCAATAAAGCCCGGAACGGAGTGCGCAAGCGACCCAGTCTCGGAAAACGCAGCGGTGACTTGCGCTCGAACGTTGTTGTCCGAGCGCAGAGCAGCAGCAACCGGCGTCACGCCGGAATGTCGGGCACCAGACGAATCTCGAGCTGCGTTAGCGCATCCTTTATCTGCAACTTGCGCTTTTTCATACGCCGTAACGCGAGGTCGTCGATACTCAATTGTTCGGCAAGACGGTCAATCGCCGCGTCCAGGTCACGATGCTCAACTTGCAGCTCGATAATGCGCCGCTTTATTTCTTCCTGATTCATCGTTGTGCAACTATCAGGCACGGGCTGGCAAACGATTGAGTTAAGCCCCAAAGATGCGCTGTCATCGTCGCTATCAGAAGGGCGTGAGAGCCGATGATAGACTCAACTAAACGACCGTTACCATCGCGTGTCCAGCTTTAGAGTCAACGCCTGCGTTGCCACCCACATCGGGGACCGTCACGAGCAGCAGGATCGGGTCGCCATCATCACGAGCGAGCGCAATCCCGGTGCGATGCTTGCCATCGTCGCCGACGGTATGGGCGGCCGGACCGGCGGCAGGCAGGCGGCCGATCAAGTCATTTCAACCGCAGAAAGCCTGTTCTGCGACATGTCCGAGCACGACTCGACGTTTCGCGAGATGTTGCTGCATCTTGCCGCCGAGGCGCACACGGTTATTCGCCTGACAGCCATTTCCAGCGAAAAGGAACCGCACGCCACGTTATGCGCGCTGATTGTGAAGAAGCAGTACGCGATCTGGGCGCATGCAGGCGACTCCCGCCTTTACTTTTTTCGCGGCGGCAAGCTGGCGCACGTCACCGAAGACCAGACATACGCACAGCAGCTACGCGAGGAAGGACGGCATGAGGACGCCGAGATCGCCGCGCAGCGCTACAAAAACATCCTGGTGAGCGCGCTTGGTATCAACAAGAAGCCGAAGGTCGTGATCGGCGAAGAACACAGCCTGCGCGTAGGCGATGTATTTTTGCTCGCAAGCGATGGTATGTGGGCGTACTTCGAGGACGACGAGCTTGCGCGTTTGCTGACCGACCTGTCGCCGCGCGATGCTTCGGAGGAAATGATGTCGCTTGCCCGCGAGCGCGCCGAGGGGCGTGGCGACAATCTGTCGTTGGCGATCGTTAAATTCGAGCCGCCGCCGCGCGTCCGTGCTTAGTCGGTTCCAGCGATCCTGCTTTGCGCGCGCGGGGCTTCCTCGCAATTCACTGGCTAAGAGAATCTACGCTGCGCGGTGATCGCCAATCCGCTCACCACGCTCGCGTAGCGATCGCCTCGCACGGCCTGTGCCGACGGAAACGCAGCTGCAAGACGGGCCGCGAGAAAGTCCAGACCAGTCGATCCGCCGGTGAAATAAATGGCGTCAACGCGGTCGGCTTTAATCTGTGCCATGCGAACGGTGTCCCGCGCCGTGTCCACAATGCGATTTACATCGTCGTGCAGCGCAGCTTGCTGTTCGGACTCTACAAACGACAACTGCAGGCCTGGCTCAACGAAGTTCAGGTCGATGTTTGTCGCGCCAGACTCAGACACTGCGATCTTGGCTGCTTCAGCGCGCGCCGCGAGATCGTGCCCGCGGTGCTGTGTAAGCACGTTCATTAGACGCTGATGCGCGCGATGATCGCTATACATGTTGCGCATCATTCGCAGCTCGAGCACTCGGTTGGGCGTGTACGTCGTGTTGATCAAGTGCCATGTCGCTAGCTCGAAGTAGATTTTCGACGGCACCGGCCGGTTGCCAGGTCCGTTGCCATGCAGTCCCAGCACCGGCATGATCTTCTGTAGATTGACCGCCCTGTCGAAGTCGGTGCCCGCACGATGCACGCCATGATTCGCAAGAATGTCAGCACGACGGTCAGACTTGCCGTGAGCCGCTTCGCTCGCGCGCACGACTGAAAAATCGGACGTGCCGCCGCCGATATCGGCGACAAGCACGAGCCGCTCGCCGTCGCCCGCCTGCAACCTTGACTCGTAATCCAGCGCAGCAGCGATCGGCTCGAACTGAAACTCGACTTTCGATAGGCCGGACGCACGTGCCGCCTTTAGCAGCGTTTGCTGGGCCTTAGTATCGCGCCGCGAATCGTCGTCAACAAAGAAGACCGGACGGCCGATGACTGCACGGTCGATTGCCTGTCCCCAGTGCGCCTCTGCCTGCTGCTTGATATGACGCAGATACGCAATCACCACATCGATGTAGCGAATCTGCAGGCCGCCGGCGAGCTCGGTCGTCTCGTCCATCAGGTCAGAACCGAGGATGCTTTTTATCGACCGCATCAACCGGCCTTCATAGCCGTCGACATAGGATGCGATCGCAGCGCGGCCGAAGCGGCGGCTGCCGTCTTCGGCGCTGTAGAACACGGCGGTCGGCATGCTAGTCGCGCCTTCTTCTAGGGGCGCCAGCTCGATGCTTGTCAAACGTGAAGGCGCACCGGTGACGGCGCAAGCTACTGCCGAGTTCGATGTTCCGAAATCGATCGCGCACGACAGATTCGTGTCGTGATCACCTCGGGTGCCTCTCACTTGATCGATTCTGCGGCCTTTTTACGTATCTCTTCGCGAGCGGCTTCTTGCGCTTCGATCTGCTTGCGCTTTTCAATACGCCGCTGCTCGTTCTCAATGCGCTTGGCTTCCTGCTCCTCCGCGCGCTTTTGCGCCTGCTCTTGCTTTTCTTGGTATTTACGCACATTCTCCGCGCGCTCTTCCGCGGTCATTCGCGGTTGCGCCGGTCGAGCATGGACTGGCTCGGCGTGTTCTCCGGTGGCCTGCGTAGTACTCCCTGCTTTAAGGGCACGAGTGTCGCGCGGCTTCGCGTTCGACTGGCGCTCTTTTGCAGCAACTGGTGCTTTGGACTCTTTCTGCGGACGCTGCGCGTCTTGCGCTGCGCGAGCCGCCTGCTGTTCGGCACGCCGCTTGGCAACCCTCTCGGCTTCGATCCGGCGCTTTACATCGCGCGCTTCGACTCGCACGCGCCTCACTTCGCGTTCGGCCAATTCCTTCTCGCGGCGCACGTCCTCGCGGCACGAGTTGACCAGGAAGCCGCGCAGGCATTCTGCGTCACGCATCTTCGCGTCGCGCGCGATGCGGGTCATCTCTGCATCGGCCTCTTCCAATATGGCTTGCGCCTGCGCGTCATCACGAATACTTCCAGCGGGGTGGCGCGCGCCAAAGTCCTGCGCTGCCACCGGCAGCGCAAGCAGCAGGACCAATGCGCATCCGAGTCTCATCGGTAGATCAAGGTAATGACGGTCTTGCGGCTTAACGTACCACTAGACACGCACGACGACAGCACGTTTAGGCGCCTGCAGATACTCGCGCGACTGCATCTCGTGCAGACGCGAAACCGTGCGTGCGAACTCGTTGGTGAGCGCTCCTGCTACGTACAGTTCCTCGGGCGGCGCGTCGGCCGAGGCAATCAAACGCACACGATGGTCATACAGGACATCGATCAGCCACGTGAACCGGCGTGCCTCTGAAGCGTGCCCGGCACTCATGCGAGGAATATTGGACAGAAGTACGGTGTGAAATTGCGCCGCGATCTCGAGATAGTCATTCTGCGAGCGAGGTCCGCCGCACAGCACAGCGAAATCAAACCAGACGACGCCACCGGCACGCCGACGTGCGCGTATCCGCCGCGCTTCG
>DATEOP010000207.1:0-9034 GCA_035274065.1 Burkholderiaceae bacterium | reverse complement strand
ACCGTTGTGATGCGCAAAGGCGAAACCGTCGAAGCGTGGACCGGCGTCATCGAAGGGCTGGTCAAGATGAGCTCCGTGTCGGCCGCCGGGAAGAGCGTGACATTTACTGGAATCGGCGCCGGTGGCTGGTTTGGCGAGGGGTCACTACTTAAAAGCGAGCCTCGAAAGTACGACATCGTTGCGCTGCGCGATACGCGAATGGCATGGATGCCACGCGCGACGTTCGACTGGCTGCTGTCGACCAGCATTGCGTTCAACCGCTTCCTGCTATTGCAGCTGAACGAGCGTCTGGGTCAGTTTATTGGGCTCGTCGAGTACGAACGAATGCTCGAGCCCGATGCGCGTGTCGCGCGCTGTTTGGCCGAGATGTTCAATCCACGTCTGTACCCGGGTCACCGCGATGCGCTCGAGATCTCACAGGAGGAAATCGGTTATCTGTCCGGCGTATCGCGGCAGCGTGTTAATCAAGCCTTGCAGGTGCTCGCGCGCGCGAAGCTGGTCGAAGTCGAGTACGGAAGCGTGCGGATTCTCGATCTGGCCGCACTGCGCCGATACGGAAGCTAGCGATTCGAAGTCTTCATGCGCGAGTGGGATTGCAGCGTGACGCTTCGTTCCATCGGCTGCTCCCATCTTCTCAAGGGTGTCAGAACCCGGAGTTCGCTACGTGTTCTCAGCGTCTCGCGCATGAAGTGCGCGGCATTTAGGCTGCCGCGCCAAGCTGGATAACAGTCAGGCACCCGGATTTTCTTGCTCGAACCTGGCCGATCGAACAGGTGCCTTCCTGCTCGCCGTGCGGCTCGCATCGTTTTCCGCCCATGAAGCCGCTCGTTCTTCGTTGACGTAATCCGAAAACTGAAGGTTGGTAATGCCCTGCATGCGCTGGATGTAGTGCCGCAGTGCATCCGGCCCTTCTTTGGCCTTCTCGCACGCCGCCTTGTCAAAGCCTGCGTTTGGCGAATTGCATTTGTATTCGGCATGTGCCTGTGTCGACAACAGCGCCATGCCCGGAACAAGTAGTAACGCCGAGCCAATTGCTTTAAATCGATTCATACGAACCTCATCGAATATTGGCGCGTTGAACCCGCTGCGCCTTTCGGGGAGCGTTCGCGATGTCCGCGAAGCTTGCGTGCATTAGGCCGGGACCAAGCCGTTGCGCCTAGCTGAAGAGTCGACATCCAACACGTGCATAAACGACAACCAGCGCGGCCGGTCGGCGCTCGCGGTTGACGCGCGGCGATTCGGCGGCTCATCTTCGTTTTCCGGTCTGATAAACGAAGACGCTCCGCTATCGGACATACGGAACCTTGGTCTATGACCGGCCGATGACGTGAATTTTCGGCTTTCGAACCCGCGAATGGCCGGTTTCGCGTATTGGCGCCGTATGTCCCAATGAGTGCCTCGAAGCACCGTCACCAACTCATTCGGAAAACACCATGCAAATCGATTCCACCGTGCAGAAATTAGAGCTTCTTCTTGCGGCCGCCGTCGCCGTCGTTCTGATTGCCGGCATCGCGTACGTCCTGTCGGTGCCGTTGTCCGCGCCGGATTACGGCGTATCGGATGTGACTAACACAGCGCAACAGTCGATAACAGGTTCACCGGCGTTGCAAGAAACGCCGCCGGCCTTGCTTGAACCAGCGTTGCGAAGCCCGGACGGTGTTGCGTCTCACGGATAAGCGAACAAGCGAGGAGAAACGAATGACATCGAATATGAAGGGCCTGGTCGGAACGCCGCACTCCATCGCGCGGTGGATCCCAGAGTCGGGAATGCGCGATCAGAGCCAGACGCTGCCGAAAAATGCGCAACGCCGTATTAAAAGAGTCGGTATCGCAGCCACTAGCGTTGCGGCGACGATGTGGCTGGTCGGTGCAGCTTGGGCGTGGCAGTTCATTGGTTAATGGCGGTTGCAATGTCGAACACCCTGCTTTTGCAACTGATTACCGGCATCTATGTGGCCTGCAATGCGGTGCGCTTGCTCTCGTATGTCCCGCAGATCATCGCAGTTGCACGCGAAAACTCCGGCGCCCATGCCATTTCATTGGTGACCTGGCTGTTCTGGACCTTGAGCAATGCGTCAACCGCCGTCTATTGCTCGACGGTGATCAATGACGTGCTGCTGACGAGCACGATGTGGGGAAATGCGGCGGGATGCTTGGCAGTGGTATCGCTGGCGGTGATGAAACGCCAGCGTTACGGCTGGGTCCGCGCGGAGCTTCGCTAGCGCACCCGCGCCATTGTCGCTACGGTTGCTTGGCGAGTATCCGAGGGGCGACCAAATACACGAATCGTCGCGCGGCGCGCCGACGCAGAACTCGCGTACCAAGACGAGTGAATCGGAGCAACTCGCGCAGCGCGATGCATTTGATCAAGCGCGGCACTATCGTGCAACAAGGCGACGCGCTCCGCAGCACTTAGCGCCTCGGGGCCGAACTGAATTGCGAGGCAAACGCGTTGCGCGCAAGCGGCGGCAGCGAGCGCTGATCGCGACCGATGCGCTGCGCTTCGAACCGCGCCATGCACTTCAGGATCGATCACGGCGTCCGCAAAGCGCGGCAGCGCCCTCGCACTGCGCGCATATTGGGCAGTGGCGATGACTTCGGCCGGCGGGCGCGTTTCATCGGGTGTCATGAATAGCTTGGCCTTGCGCATCAGCATGCCGAATCGCGCCGAACTGGTCAGAACCGAGATCGGTATTGACAGCAGCAGGCCGGCGGCGACAACAGCGATCCAGGGCAGCACGGCGGGCGCTTTCCATGCGACAAGGCCAATCCATGCGAGTCCGATCACTGTTTGCAAACCGTGTCGCCGCAACGCCTGGCGGATCGACGTCGATTTGTCCGCACGGGCTGGGGATTTCCACTGAATCGACCAGCCGAGAAAAGCCGCAGCAACGAACTGCGAATGAAACAGCATGCGTACCGGCGCGAGCAGGGCGCTGATCAGCATCTCAGCCAGCACGCTTAATGCAAGTCGGAACGTGCCGCCATAGGACGATGCGCTGCGCGCCGCAGCCAGCAGCGCTGCCAAGATCTTCGGAACAAACAGCACCAACGCGATGGCGGCCAACAACGCCCACGCGTGTTCGGGCCGCCACGATGGCCACAGCGGAAACAGTTGATGAGGCATCACGAAATACTGAGGTTCGGCGTTGGCGTGCGCCAGCAACAACCAGGTCGACAACGCAAGAAACCCGAGCCACAGCGGCGCTGACAGGTACGCAAGCGCGCCGGTTAGAAAGACCCAACGATGGACGGGATGCATACCGCGCGCGAACATTAACCGCGCATTCATCAGATTGCCGTGGCACCAGCGACGATCCCGCTTGACCTCATCGATCAAGTTCGGCGGCGTTTCTTCGAAGCTGCCGTCCAGGTCGTAAGCAATCCAGACGCCATAACCGGCGCGCCGCATCAATGCCGCTTCGACAAAGTCGTGCGAAAGAATTTCACCGGCAAGTGAGCCGCGGCCCGGCAGGGGGGCTAATACGCAATGTTTCATGAACGGCTCAAGCCGGATGATTGCGTTGTGGCCCCAATAATGCGACTCACCAAGTTGCCAGTAGTGCAGCCCCGCAGTAAATATCGGCCCATAGACCTGATTCGCGAACTGCTGCATGCGCGCGTGCAGCGTATCGCGGCCGACCGCTCGGGGTGCGGTCTGAATGATTCCGGCGTCAGGCCGGCTCTCCATCAAGCGGACCAGAGTGGTCAGGCACTCGCCGGTCATCACACTGTCGGCGTCGAGCACCACCATGTATCGATACTTTGCCCCCCAACGCCGGCAAAAGTCGTCGATGTTGCCGCTCTTGCGCTTAACGCGGCGGCGGCGATGTCGATAAAAGAGCCGCGTCTCAGCACCGAGTGCTTCGCGCAGCGTGTTCCATGCATCCAACTCGGCGACATACGCGTCGGGGTTTGCGGTATCAGACAGCACGAAAAAATCAAAGTGCTCGAGCGCACCGGCGCGAGTTACCGATTCGTAGGTGGCTCACAACCCTGCAAACACACGGCGCACGTCCTCGTTACAGATCGGCATCACGATTGCGGTGCGCGCTTGCGCTGATATAGCGGCCGTCTTGGCTGACCTTGAAATCAAGTGCCGATCGCCGCCCATGACGAGCACAAAGAAACCCATCATCGCAGTCCAGAACCCGGCGGCAAGCCAGCAGGTCAATAAAGCAAACACGATCAGCAGCGCCGTCTCGCCCCACGCAATCGCCAGATCGACTGTCTCGTTGGCCGTAACTACACGCGGCAACATCCCGTTGAGCACGTAGGTTGCATAAAGGGCGGGCAGCAGTGACAGCGTTAGCAGAACGAAGCGACGACGGCGCCCCGCGCCGTGGGCCGGCCCTTCAATGTCGGGCAGCCGGGGATCGAGACCAAACAAGCGACGCAACATCCACGACACCGGGCCGACACGACCCCATGGCCGCGGCGCCATCGGCGTGCGCACGATTGACGGCGCTGCTGCCGGCGCAGCTACCTCCGCAAGCCGGCCGTGCTCGGGTGCCGCGAAGGCGGCGCCCGCTATTGCATTAACGGAACGATGTAGTTCCATGTTTCGCCCATTACTTCCTTGCCGTTACGCAAAAGCGCACGCACTTCAATCGGCTTTTCCTTATCCTGGGTTCGCATTTGAAGCACCATGCGCCAGCCGCCGGTGGCATCGTTGCGATGGATGACGAGATCGGTGCTTTGACCGTTGCCGATCGCAACGTCTGCCTGCAGGGGTGCGTTGACCGGAAGCTTCCGCAATGCCGGTCCGTCAAAATCGACGGTCAACTTTATGCTCTCGTTTCCTGGTGGGTTATTCCCCGACGAAGTGTTGGCCGCTGCGCTCGAAAACCCCTGACCGCGCCGTGTCTGCACGACCCAGCCGTTCGGGGGTCGTCGATCCGTGTTTTTCAGCCAGAACATGCGGTACGAGAAATCAATCGGCGTGCCCGGCGTCGGCGCTGTATTTGGCACCCAATAGGCAACAATGTTGTCGTTCGCTTCATTCGGCGTTGGAATCTGCACCAGCTCGACGCGGCCGGCGCCCCACTTTGAGGCAGGTTCGATCCAGATGCTCGGGCGCAATTCGTAGCGCGCTTCGAGGTCCTCATAACTGCTGAAGTTCCGGTCGCGCTGCATCAGTCCAAATCCGCGCGGATCAGTCAGCGCGAACGACGTCACTAATAGTCTCCGCGGGTTGACCAGCGGCCGCCAGATCCATTCCCCGCTCGCCGTATGAATCGCCAGGCCATCGGAGTCATGCACCTCAGGGCGATAATCTTCGGACGGCGCCCGCTGGTTCTCGCCGAAAAAATACATCGACGTTAATGGGGCCAGCGCGAGCTTCGCGACGGGTTCGCGCAAGTGAAGCCGCGATTGCACCTCGGTCACTGTCTCTTCACCGGGACGAATCGTGAAGCGATAGGCGCCGGTAGCACGCCGCGAATCCAGAAGCGCATACAGGACGAGCTGACGCGACCCGCTCGCGGGCCGCTCGATCCAGAATTGTTCAAAACGTGGAAATTCTTCGCCGCTTCGCTCCGCCGTGTCGATTGCGAGACCGCGCGCGGAAGCACCATAACGCTGACCCTGCCCTAGCGCTCGAAAATAACTCGCCCCGAGAAACGACACGAGCTCGTCTTTGTAGCCCGGCGCACTCGCCACGACATTCAGCGGAAAATGAATGCGAAATCCAGCGAAGCCCAGTTTGCCGAGCTGTGAGCGGTCGATCTTGTTTTTGCCGTAGTTGAACGCGGCCGGGTCGAATGTGATCTCGTTCACTTCCTTTCCGACGACCTCGTAAATTCGAACTGGCTGGTCAAAGATGCCGCCCAAGTGAAAGAACTGAATCTCAAAGGGCAGCTTTTGCGCGCGCCACAGCGACTGTGCGGGATCGAAGCGAATGTCGCGGGTCTGGTCGTAGCTCAGGTCCTTCAGTTGCTTCGGCAATACAACCGCCGGCTTCGTGTAGGGCCGATTGGCCAACTCGCGAGCTCGACGGTCGACATCGGCAAAGCCAAAGGCGTGCGCAGCCGGCGCCGTTGCAGCGAACAGGAATGCAAGGGCTGCAAACGAGAATGCCCGGATCATTGGAATAAGTTGCACGCCGAATGGCGACCAGCTCGGCTAAAGCAAGGCTGGTGCCTAGGTGGACTTAACGAAGCGATTTTTAAAGGGTAACAATGCGATTTGTTCGATTAGCCGGCGGGCAGAGAGTACCCGCGCTTGGCCTCGGCACCTGGCGCATGGGCGAATCCATGCGGTCGCGGATGGCTGAAATCGCAGCAGTCAATACGGCGCTTGAGATCGGCTATCGCCTGATTGACACCGCGGAGATGTACGGCAATGGGGGCGCCGAGGAGGTGGTCGGCGCGGCGCTCCACGATCGGATGCAAGCGAACAGCATCACTCGTGAAGAGCTGACGATCGTGTCGAAGGTGCTGCCCAGCAACGCCAGCCATGCAGGCGTGCTGCGCGCCTGCGAGCGCAGTCTGAAACGGCTGAAGCTCGACTTCATCGACATTTATCTGCTGCATTGGCGCGGCTCGACTTCGCTGAAAGAGACCGTTGCCGCATTCGAGCAGCTACGTGCCGAGGGCCGAATCCGTCACTGGGGCGTCAGCAACTTCGACACCGACGATATGCAGCAGCTTTGGAAGGCTACCGCCGGATCGCACTGCGTTACGAATCAGATTTACTACTCGGCGAGCGAACGTGGCGCGGAATACGATCTGCTGCCATGGCAGCGCGACCATGATGTGGTAACGATGGCTTACTCGCCGATCGATCAGGGTGCGCTGGCTCGTAACACGACGTTTGCCGCCATTGGCCGGCGCCGTGGAATTAGCGCCTCGGCTGCGGCGCTGGCGTGGGTCCTTAGGCATCCAGACATCATCGCGATTCCGATGTCGGCCAGCGCCGGCCATCTACGTGAAAACTTCGCCGCTGCTGACGTCCAATTGACGGAAGAAGATCTCGCGCAGGTTGACAAAGGTTTTCCGCCGCCCAAGCGCAAGCGTCCGCTGGCAACGACCTAGCGATCAATCCAACGTCAGATTGCGCTGCTTGATTAGCGCATGCCAGCGCGCCGTTTCGCTCTTGATGTATGCCGCCATCTGCTCTGCAGTTCCCGAAATCGGCTCGAGTCCGAACTCCTGCAGCTTGTGGGTTACTTCAGGAGTCGTAATCGCGCGATTTAACTCCCTCGACAGTTTCACAATCACTTCACGCGGCGTTGCGGCCGGCACCGCCATTCCCTGCCAGGCGTAGACCTCGGTATCGCGAATGCCCTGCTCTTCCAGCGTCGGCACGTTGGGAAGCGCGGCCAGCCGCTGACGACTCAGCACACCAAGCGGCACGAGCTTTCCCGCCCGAATATGCTGCAGACCGACGGCGGTATCGATCACCATGATCGGCAACTGATTGCCAAGCACGTCCTGTACTGCAGGCGCAGCGCCCCGATACGGAATGTGCACGATGAACGCACCGGTCCGAGTCTTGATCAACTCCATCGCGAGATGGTGCGGACTGCCGGCACCGACCGATGCGTACGACAGTTTGCCGGGGTCTTTCTTGGCGGCATCGACCAGGTCACGCATGGTCTTGAAACCGGTCGAGGGGTTTGCAACGACGATGAGTGGAAATCGCGCCATCAAGCCGACCGGTGCAAAGTCTTTCGTGGGGTCGTACGGGACTTTCTTGTAAAGCGCGGTATTGAAGACGAACGTGCCGTTGTCGCCGCTCAGCAGCGTGTAGCCATCGGCAGTCCCTCGTGCTACTGCCTCGGCGCCGATCATCGTTGCGGCACCCGGACGATTTTCGATGACAAGCGGCTGGCCCAGCTGCTTTTCCATTTGCGCGCCGACCGTGCGCGCCAAAAAATCGGAGCCACCCCCCGGCGGATAGGGCACGATCCAGCGCACAGGTTTCGTCGGATACGCCTGCGCAAAGACGAAGCGCGGAAATAGCGCGACAGCTGCCGCACTCACAAGCAGGCAGCGCCGTGTAATACGCGGTATCAGATCAATCATCGTTTTTTTCCAGCGGGGTGAAGCCGCAGAATACTTCCGCGTGGCTGCGGAGCCCCGTTTGGCCGACGCGAGCTCACAGTCGCGGAGACCTACTCTCGATCCGAAACACCGCGCACGTCGCCGCCGTGCGCGTCCGCTTCCGTCTGAGCCGATTCGCCTACACGTTCCGAGCCCTGCTTGCGCGGCTGACCGCGTCCGGTGATCTGCTGCAATTCGTCGATTCGGAGCGACGCTTCCGCCTTCGTTAAGTCTTCGTCGAACTCCGCTTTGGCTTCTTCGCACAGCGTTTTCAAATACGAGCGCTGGGCACCCGTCATCGGTTCGTCGCCCGTGGTCCAGTCCTCTGGACGCTTCTCCGTGTTACTTTGATCAGCCATTTGTTGCGTACGCTTGTCCGTCATAGCGATCCCTTTTTGTCGATAGCGCTCCGTCGGCAACCGTCATACCCGATGCACCGACGATTTCTCCGGAACGTCCTGACTTACCGGTGGCCGGCAGCACTTTGCAGCGCGTTGCTAACGCTGCTACCTGTGGCGGCGATGGCCCAGGAGGCGGTCTGGTCGCTGTTGACAAAGGGCGGGCAGATTGTGCTGATGCGGCACGCCGTGACAACGCCGGGCGCCGGTGATCCACCCGGCTTTCGTCTGGATGACTGCAGTACGCAGCGCAACTTGACCGATCGCGGCAGGATGGACGCTAAGCGAGTAGGTGATGCGTTTCGCGCGCGCGGAATCGCTTTCAAACGCGTGCTCGCGAGTCCGTGGTGCCGATGCATCGAGACGGCGAACCTTGCTTTTGGCAACGCCGAGACCACCCACGCGCTCGGCAATCTATTTATGCGCCCGGAAAATCGAGACCAGCAGTTACGCGAGATGAGGCAACTGATGGAGTCACCGAAAGCAGGAAACCTCGTACTCGTCTCACATGGCTCGACGATCCTCGCGCTGACGGGCGTCTCGCTCGATACGGCCGAGATGTTGATCGTCACGCCGCAGGCGCGGGGGGAA
>DATEOP010000206.1:0-2000 GCA_035274065.1 Burkholderiaceae bacterium | reverse complement strand
CAGCGAAACATTGCGGTACAGCGTGCGCGCGCCGCGCGCAAGGGCGAGATCAATCAGGCGAAGCATGGGATCAGTAAAACATGGGCGGTGGCATACGGGATGACTCGTCCCCTGCCTTTATACCGCGCGTACGCGCGGCCGCTCCGAAGGGAGCGCGCCAAACTAATGTTCGCGGTTCGTCTGGCGCGAACCTCGAATCCCGCGATCGAAGCTCCCGGGACCACCGACGGTTAAGCCGCCGATGTCCGGCGCCATGCCCCCGGCATGTCGCTCGTCGCGACGAGTGCACGTGCGACCCGTAGGGTCGCGTACACGAGGAGCGCACTAAGGTAACTGCTCTTGGTGCGCCAGAAACACCATGTCGTCGCCTGCGCTTGTCGTCAGCCAGGTCAGCGCGAGATCGCCGAAAGCTTTTTCAGCTGCGGCGCGGCCGTCACCGACCTCAACGATCAGCACGCCACCACGCTTCATATAACCGCGTGCCTGGCGCACGATGGTCTTGACGAGCCGCATGCCGTCGGGTCCACCGGAAAGCGCGACCTTCGGTTCGTGCGCGTATTCCTTGGGCAGCTTTGCCATAGCCGCATCGGTGACGTATGGCGGGTTGCACAGAATCAAGTCGTAACGCTTGTTTGTTAACGCAGCGAAGAGATCCGACTTGATCAGCGTGATGCGATCGTCGAATCGATAATCGGAGACGTTGCGAGCGGCGACCTGCAATGCTTCGGCAGACGAATCGACGGCATCGACTTTCGCGTTCGGAAAGAGATCCGCTGCCATGATGGCCAGGCAGCCAGAACCCGTGCATAGATCGAGCACGTCGGTTACTGCGCCGACATCCTGCACCCAGGGATGCAGATCGTCACGCAGCAATTCGGCGATGAACGTGCGCGGGATGATCACGCGCTCGTCCACATAAAACTTGTAGCCCTGCAGCCACGCCTCGTTCAGCAGGTAGGCAGCTGGCAGGCGTTTCTTGACGCGACGCTCGATGTTCTGCAGCAGGCCGTTGATCTCGCCATGCGTCAGATAGGCATCCGCAAAAAAGTCGAGGCGTTGTAGCGGCAGCTGCAATGTACGCATCACGATGAATGCGGCCTCTTCGAACGCGTCGGCCTGACCGTGGCCGAATGCGAGATCGGATTCATTGAACCGTGTTACGGCATACCGCAGTACGTCACGGAGTGTTCGCAGATTGGCCTGGGCGTCGATGGTCATCTTGGTGTTGACGCCTAGGCAAGCAGCAGTTCGAGGGTGCGTCGATAAACGTTCTTCAGCGGTTCAAGATCGGAAACCGCAATGTGCTCGTCGATCTTGTGGATCGATGCATTTGGCGGACCGAATTCGATCACCTGCGGACAGAACGTGGAAATGAAGCGGCCATCCGAGGTCCCGCCTGTCGTAGAAAGGTCAGGCGTACGGCCGGTGACCTCGGAAATCGCGCGCATGATCGAGCTCGACAGATCGCCCGGCGGCGTCATGAACGGTTGCGCACCGATCGTCCATTGAATTGAAAACTCAAGAGCATGCTTGCGCAGGATGCTTTCGATCCGCTTCTTCAGCGATTCGGCATCGGATACCGGAGCAAATCTCAGGTTGAAATCGACCTCGCAGCTGCCTGGCACGACATTCAGCGCGCCGGTTCCCGCGTGGATGTTTGAAACCTGAAACGAGGTGGGAGGAAAAAATTCATTGCCGTCGTCCCAGCGCTCCGCAGCGAGCTCTGCCAATGCCGGCGCGACCTGGTGCACCGGATTGCGGACCATTTCCGGATAAGCGACGTGACCTTGAATGCCAGTGACAACCATTCGGCCCGACAGCGACCCGCGCCGTCCATTCTTTATCGTGTCGCCAAGTGCGGCGACCGACGTCGGCTCGCCGACGATGCAGTAGTCGATTTTTTCGCCACGCGCTCGCAGCGCGTCGACCACCTTGACTGTGCCGTCCGTTGCGGGGCCTTCTTCGTCAGAAGTGAGCAGCAGCGCAATCGAGCCACGATG
>DATEOP010000205.1:0-18615 GCA_035274065.1 Burkholderiaceae bacterium | reverse complement strand
CGCCTGCGACCGATATTGATGACGACGGCCGCCATGATCTTCGGAATGCTGCCGCTCGCGTTGGGACTGGGTGAAGGCTCTGAGCAGCAGGCGCCGATGGGTCGCGCAATCATCGGTGGCGTCATCACGTCGACACTGCTGACATTGGTCGTTGTCCCGGTGATCTACAGCTACCTCGACGCATTCGAGCGTCGCTTCAAGGCGCGGCGCCGCGGAGCGGCGGCGCTGATGCATCAACCTGCCGACAAAGCTTAGTCATAATCGCGTCTCCGGACGGAGGAGCGATGACTACTGACAACGCACGATCAATCGATGTGAACGAGCCCGCGAGCGCAGAGCAACGTGCGCGTCGCCGACTCCGCGCCGAAAAGGGTTTCTACGTTCACCTGGTGATCTATGTCATTGTGATCAGCGGGTTGTTCGTTATCAATGCGTTGACGGGTCATGGAAGATGGTGGTTTGTCTGGCCTGCAGTAGGGTGGGGCATCGGCCTGACATTCCATGCGCTGTCTACGTTCGGCGCGATTAACATGATCGGTCGCGACTGGGAAGAGCGCCGGCTGAAAGAACTGGTCGAGGAAGAACAACGCCGTCGCGCCTGATCAAGCGCTTTGCCTGCTGATGGCTCGGTCTGGGTCGTGGCTTGAACAGGATCCCGACGATCGTATCGTTCGATGGGGTTGGATGGCCTGGGTCGCCTGGGGAGTTATCGGCGGAACGCTGTTCTTAAATGACCTCAAAGCTGGTACCGGTGCACTGAGCCTAATTCTGGTCGCGCCATTTTGGGGAATCTGGTTGCTGTGGCCGACGTATCGTTTCGCACGTGCGTGGTGGCGCTGGCAGTCTAAAGGCCTCCGGTCGTCAAACGGCACCTACTACGAGTTCGATGGCCGTCAAATAAGAATTCTGATGCAGGGTCATTCGATCTGGATTGCGGCTGACGATGTGTTCGACGCACTCGATCTCAGGGGCCGGCAACGGAACATCGCACGAGTGCGCGAGATTGCGGGGCGTGATGGGCTCGTCCGGCCGCCAGGCGCGCGCCTGATGGCCTTCTCAGAGATCGGAATCAAAGCATGGCTCGATCGACGCACTGACACCGCGGCGCATAAGTTCTCATACTGGCTGGACAAGCAGGTCATCGCACCGTACCGCAAGCGCCAGGAAATCGCAGCCGACGGTGCGATTCAAGACGAAGCGTAGGACGTCATTGCGGCATGCAGCGTTTGGTGTCGCCACGAACCGCTTGGGAGTCGCCGCTCTTCGCTGCAGCCGCGCTGCAGTTTCGGCTATTGCTTCGCCACCGCCGGGGGTGCTTTCTCTTTCTGGGTCAGGGGCCGCGCTGGCTCTTGTTTAAAGGCGGGCGTCAGCTGGGACGTCTTTGGATACCCGGACGCATCGAGCGTGAGGTTCCACTCGTCCGGATCAAATCCGATCAGCGACGCGGTACCCACGGTTGCCACCGGCACACCCTCTGCCTGAGTCAACCGCTTTAGTTCGACTGAGTCGTCACCCGTTTCGATCGTGCGCTCGGCAAACGGGATGCCCCGCTTGACCAGAAACTCTCGTGCCGTGCCGCATGGGGGACACTTGCCGGCAGTGAACAGCATGACCGGATAAATCGACTGCGCGCGCCTGACTTGATAAGGCAATAGCGATTGAACTTGTTCGCCGATCTGCCGTAGATCGATGCGCAAGAGATTCTGAGCATCGGGTGGCGGCCGATCACCGTAGTTGACCTGGCCGCGAGTATCGGTCCAGCGATAAAGAAACTTGCGCTCTTTGTCGGGGTCGGCGAGTGCCTGAGCCATGACCGACGACTGCATTAGCGCCACGATTCCGACAGCGACGAATCTTGACAACAAGGTAGACAATTTCATTCAGGACTCCGTGCGATTAGCTCTTGGGCGCCGGCGAATTCGAATTTGGCGACGGGCGCTCCGATGCTTCGCGTGGCAGGATCGGTTTCGGTGGCTCCGGGCGGTAGGTGGGTGGCAACACGATCTGCTCTGGATAGCCCGCAGCACTCAGTGCGGCCGACCATGTGCCTTCGTTGAATCCCATATGTGGTGTGCGTCCGAGCGTCATCACCGGAACCGACGTAGTTCCGACGCGACGCTTGAACTCTTCGGCGTCCACCTCGGTGTCCACAACGATTTCCTGATACGGCGCTCCGCGCCGCCGCAACCAGGCGCGTGCCGTATCGCACGGTCCGCAATCCGGGGCCGTGTAGAGCGTGATCGGAAGGTTTTGCATGGCCTTGCGTAACTCAAACGGCATGCCGCCGGTTGGATCCCCGCTCTCGGATCGCGCGCGTCCATCCACGCGGGACACGTTTTTCGCCTGCGCGGGCGGCGCATCGCCGTAGTTAACGCGCCCGTCGGGGTCAGTCCAGCGATACTGCGCCTCAGCCGGCAGAGCGATTGCCAGCAGCATGCCGAGAGCCAGGCGGGGAAAATCAACACTCATCTTTTCTAACTCACCATACCGTTGTGTCTTAACAGAGCATCAATCGTCGGCTTGCGGCCCCGAAACGCCATGAACGATTGCATCGCCGGTCGGCTTCCTCCGACTGCCAACACCTCGTCGAGAAACCGGCGGCCGATCACGGGGCTTAGCACCCCACCATCCTTGTTCTCTTCAAATGCCGAATACGCATCGGCCGACAAAACCTCGGCCCATTTGTAGCTGTAATAGCCTGCGGCGTAACCGCCCGCGAAGATGTGAGAGAAAGCGTGCGGAAAACGGTTGTATTCGGGGGGAACAAGCACTGAAACTTCCTGCCGGACCTCGGCCAGCAGCGTCATCACGCGCGCTTCGTCGGGCGATTCGATCACCGAGTGCAGCAGCATGTCGAACAGCGCAAATTCGAGCTGGCGCACGGCGAACATCCCGCTCTGGAAGTTCTTTGCAGCGAGCATCTTTTCAAACAGTGCCCGCGGCAGCTTCTCGCCGGTGTCGACGTGCCCGGTCAACATCTGAAGAACTTCCCATTCCCACGCGAAGTTCTCCATGAATTGCGAAGGCAATTCAACCGCGTCCCATTCAACGCCCTGGATACCGGACACCGAGGGCTCGTCGACGCGAGTCAGCATGTGATGCAGGCCATGGCCGAACTCGTGAAACAACGTCAGTACTTCGTCATGCTTCAGCGTGGCGGGCTTGCCTCCGGCTGGCCGAGAAAAATTGCACGTTAAAAACGACACCGGTGTCGCGAGCGCGCTGCGCCGCCCGCGCCGGCTGCGCGCATCGCCCTGCCACGCGCCACTCTGCTTGTGGCTGCGCGCATACAGATCCAGATAGAACTGCCCGACCAGGTGCCCGCGCATACTTTCGATTCGATAGAAGCGAACATCGGGATGCCACACCGGTGCAGTTTCTTCGCGGATCTCGACGGCAAAAAGCGTTTCGACTACCTTGAACAACCCCGCAAGGACGCGCGGTTCGGTGAAGTACTGCTTCAGCTCCTGCTCGGAATACGAGTAGCGCTGTTGGCGCAGCTTCTCGCTCGCGTACGAGACGTCCCAGGGCTGCAGATCCGCGATACCAAGGTGTCGTGCCGCGAACTCGCGCAGCTCTGCAATGTCTCGCTCCGCATACGGTTTTGCACGGCGCGCGAGGTCACGCAGGAACTCGAGCACATGCTCCGGGCTCTCGGCCATTTTCGCGACCAGCGACACTTCAGCGAAGCTCTTGTATCCGAGAAGCTGTGCGTGCTCGCGCCGCAGCTTCAGTAATTCGATCATCAGTGGACCGTTGTTCCAGTCCGGATTGCCGAATTCGGATGCCTTCGTTGAGTAGGCACGGTACATCCGTTGACGGAGGGCTCGATCGTCCGCGTAATCAACGATCGCCGAGTAGCTCGGGTATTGCAGCGAGATCTTGTAACCGGTCTTGCCGTCAGCCTCCGCCGACTCCGCCAGCATCTGCAACGCGTCTTCCGGCACTCCGGCGAGCTGGGTAACGTCATCGACGTACAGCGCAAAAGCATTTGTCGCGTCCAGCACGTTTTCTGAAAAGCGCGTTGAAACCTGTGACTCGCGCTCGCGAATTTGTTTAAAGCGCTCCTTCTGACCGGGCGCAAGTTCGGCACCGCCCAGCCGAAAATCACGCAGCTCGTTCTCGACGACTTTGCGACGGGGATCAGGCCACTGGGCGAAGTCGTTCGAAGACGCGAGCGCCTTGAACTTTTGGTACAGCGCATCGTTCTGCGAAAGCTCGGTCCAAAACTCGGTGAGCTTCGGCAAATTCGCGTTGTACTGTTCACGTAACGGCGGTGTGTCGACCACTGCGTTCATGTGGGACACGGCTCCCCACGCGCGCGCAAGCCGGTCGGTCGTCTCGTTCAACGGCTCGACGACGGAGTCCCACGTGACTTCCAAATCGCCTGCCGTGATACGCGACACAACCTGCCGTGCATCGGAGAGCAGTTGGTCGATTGCAGGTGTCACATGGGCAGGCTTGATCAGATCAAACCGGGCGAGACCGGTGAAATCAAGCAGCGGATTGGGTGTGAGTTGTTGCTGTGGCTTCGGTTCAATTTTCTGAGTCGTGTCCATCATTCAATCCGTGGAATAGCGGCGCGGCGTTCGGCCGCTTCTACTGTGTTAGTCAAAAGCATTGCGATAGTCATCGGTCCAACGCCGCCGGGCACCGGCGTGATCCAGCCGGCCTGGCTCTTGACGTTGTCGAAATCGACGTCGCCAACGAGCTTGCCATCGGGGGTACGGTTCGTGCCGACATCAATCACGACTGCGCCCGGCTTTACCATCTCTGGAGTCACCAGATTGCGCTTGCCGACAGCGGCTATCAGGATGTCCGCGCTGCGTGTATGCGACGCAAGGTCGCGCGTCTTGCTGTGGGCGATCGTGACGGTGGCGTTGGCCGCCAGCAACAGCATCGCCATCGGCTTGCCCACCATGTTCGAGCGGCCAAGCACCACCGCATGGCGACCTTCGATGGTCATATCGATCGATTGCAGCATCTTCATGACGCCATAAGGGGTACACGAACGAAAGTGTGGCGTCCCCATCAGCGTCAAACCGGCGTTAGTTGCATGCAAGCCATCGACATCTTTCTCGAAGGCGATCGACTCGACCACTTTCGCCGCGTCGATGTGTTTCGGCAGAGGCGTTTGCACCAGAATGCCGCTTATTTCGGGATCGGCGTTCAGTTGACCGATGCGCGCCAGCAACGCGATCTCTGTCGTACCGGCCGGAAGGCGGTCGATCGTCGAACGAATACCTATCTGCTCGCTGGCGATACCTTTGTTGCGCACGTAGATTTCTGAAGCCGGATCGTTGCCGACCAGAATGACAGCCAGTCCAGGCGCTTGACCTACAGCTTTTAGCCGGTCGACGCGAGGGATCAGCGCGGTGCGTACCTGAGCCGCGAGGGCCTTGCCATCGATGATGCGAGCCGTCACGATCGTCCCGTCCGGTTGTTTGAGCAACCGACGAGTTTACGAGGCCGGCCGGCGCAGTGCGAGCAAACTACTGGCGCAGCGCACCTCCCGTCAATACGGTGCGCATCAAATCGGCGACCGTATTGGCGTTCATTTTGTCCATGATATTGGCGCGGTGCGCTTCGACGGTCTTAATGGAAATGCCAAGGTCGTCGGCGATCTGCTTGTTCAAGCGTCCCGCGACGATGCGCTCCAGCACCTGCTGTTCGCGAGGCGTGAGCTTGCCGAGCAACGCCTCGCTCAAGCGCTGCCGCTCGGTCGCCGATGCGTGTGCGCGAGCGTCAGCAAGCATGCGCTCGACCAGCGCCTTCAGCGCCGCCTGATCGAATGGCTTTTCGATGAAGTCGACTGCGCCTTTCTTCATCGTTGACACGGCCATCGGCACATCGCCATGGCCGGTGATGAAAATAATGGGCAAGCGCGACTTGCGGGTGATGAGTTGCTCCTGCAGCTCGAGTCCGCTCATGCCGGGCATGCGCACGTCGAGAATCGCAACGGCGATAGCTGCAGGATCATGCTTCGCCAGGAACTCTTCTGCGCTGGAAAAGCCGATCACGCGATACCGACTCGCTTCGAGTAACCATTGCACCGAATCTCGCACCGCGTCGTCATCATCGACGACATATACGACGCCCGTCGTTTCCGCGCCTTCACTCGCTCGCTCGTTCACTGAACATCCTCCCTGGCTTCACTCGACGCCAAAGGAAGCGTGAATGTGAAGATTGCACCGCCCTCCGGGTTACGCTCAACGGTCAAGCGCCCGTGATGAAACTCGACGATCGAGCGGCAAATATTGAGCCCCATTCCCATCCCCTCGGACTTGGTGCTGAAAAATGGTTGGAACAGATTCGTCCGCTGCAGTTCCGAAAGCCCCGAGCCTCGATCGATCACGGAGAACTCGGCCATCTCTTCCTGCCGCCGCACCACGAGGTCGATCCTGCGCAAGGCCGCCTGATCCATTGCATCGATCGCGTTATTCAACAGGTTCAACAGCAGCTGCTCGATCAAGATCGGATCGACATCCAGCGGCGGAAGTCCCGGTTGAACGGCGGTCCGAATCGTTATCCCTTTCTTAGCAGCCTCGATGTCAGCAAACCCAATTGCGTCTTCGACGATGCGAGTGACCTCTGTCGGTCTACGCCGGGGCTCGGAGCGCTTAACGAATTCGCGAATGCGTCGAATGATGTTGCCAGCGCGCTGCGCCTGCCCCGCGGTCTTTTCGAGCGCGGGCAGCAGTTCATCGTTCGACAAGCCGCCGCCCTTCATGCGCGTTACGGCGCCCAGACTGTAATTCGTAATCGCGGTCAGCGGCTGATTGAGCTCGTGTGCCAGCGATGACGCCATTTCGCCCATCGTCATGAGGCGCGATGTCAGCTCGACCTTCTCCTGTTGCTGCCGTACGATGTTCTCCGTTGCCTTGCGTTCGGTGATGTCAGTAGCAATCTGGAGTTGAACGTCACTTCCATCGACCCATCGCACGTTGCGCGTACGCACGTCAAACCAGCGCGCAACCTCGGCGTCGAACGCCTCCCCCGCGACTGCGTTCTGCGATAAAGCCGAGCGCAATCGCAGGTGCCCGGCCGACGTCGAGCCATAAAGATCGCGATAGCTGCGGTTCGCAAACAGCAATTCATCCCCGCGCTCGTCGGCGACGACCGACACCGCCGCATCGAGTGACTCGAGCACCGTCGTAAAGCGCTCGTGCGCGGCAGCAAGCTGTTCGCTGATGCGATTCGGCTCAGTGATATCCGCCATCGCGGACATCCATCCGAGTTGCTCGCCGTCGTCGGTTAGCAGCGCTGAGAAATACAGACGCGCATCGAATAGCGTGCCGTCGCGACGCAGGACTTTCAGATCGAACCCGCTCGCCGGCGCCTTGCCAGCCAGCACGATCGCAAGCTTGGCCTGGTATTCGGCGTAACGATCTCGTGGCCAGTAAGGAAAGGGTGCTGTCTTTCCGATGAGTTCCTCCACAGGCCACCCAGTCATCTGAACGAACGCCTGATTGACATGCCGGAGCACGCCGTTGCGATCGATCACGCCCATGCCAGTAGCGAGCGAGTCCTCCATCGAGCGACGGAATGCTGTTTCAGTGCGCAGCACGCGTTCGACTTGCGCCTGCTTCACGTCGCGCCGCGCGAGCGCCACCAATGTGACCATCACGATCAGCGTCAGCCCGACAACCAACCACGAAAGCGCATTGCCAAGTATCGGCGAGCGCTGCCTAAACGGCGAGGCTTGAACCATGATGCCATCCGATAGCAGCGGAGCGCGCACTGCATAGCGTGGCTCGCCAGCAGGCACTTCGCCGCTCGTCGACGTCGCCAGTATTGTGCCGTCGTCACCGCGCAGAGCGATCCGATAACGCTGGCCGAGCTCGGGCTTGACCGTCAGGCGTAGCAGCTCTGGTAGCGACACGCGGGCCAGCACTGCGCCGACGTATCGGTCGTCGCTAAAGACCGGTGCGACCAGATCGGTGAATGGGCTGCCGTTGTCTGGGCTTGGCCGTGACTCGTCTTCATAAGGCGGCGAAAAAGAAGTGGAGTGGGTCTCGCGTGCCTGCTTGATCACCGAACGTATGACTTCTGCACCAATCTCAGAGGTCGCCGGTCGAGCCCAATCGGCGAGCGGACTCGGGGATTGCACCGACCATCGAACCCGATCGTTCCCATCCACGTAAGCAAGATGCAGCAGTTCCGGTTTAGACATCATCAACTCGCGGCCGGTCGATGCGAATCGATCTGCGTTGTACTTCGCATCGCCGATTTCGAGTCCGATGCTCACGGTAGCCTCGGTCATCGACTGCAATCGAAGTGACAGCGATTGCGCCACTGTGTCGACGTCTCGCGTCAGCGCGTCGCGCTGCATAGCGCGATCCTCATTGATCAACAGGTAAGCGAGTCCGGCGATGGAAATCGCGAGTACCAGGATCGCAAGTAGATGCGCGTAGCGGCTAAGACTGAAGCCGCTGTCCTTCGCGCGCGCCAACGGGTCGAACGCAAGCAGTACCGAGTCGGTCGGTGGAGCGGAGCGGGTACGCATCAGCGCTGTTCGTTTAATCAGTTCGGCGGATTACCGTGGAGCGAGCCTATTATGGACAGCCGCTGTGCGCATTCGACGGCCCCCTCCTTTGTTAACTCCATTTCGTATTACGAAAACGAATGCCGCTATTTGAAAACCGGCCAGCGGCTGGTATTGTCGTGCCAGAACGATAGGAGACTGTATGTCCGCACTTTTCCAACAAGCGGCCAACGACCCCGACACGCTTGAGACCAGTGAGTGGCTCGACGCGCTGGAAACGGTCATAGAACGTGAAGGCCCGGAGCGCGCTCACTTCCTGCTCGAAGCACTCGCCGATAAAGCGCGTCGCTCGGGAACGCATCTTCCCTATTCGGCCAATACGGCCTACATCAACACCATTCCGCCGCATCTCGAAGAGCACTCGCCGGGCGACGCTGCGATCGAAGCGCGCATTCGCTCTTACAACAGATGGAATGCGATGGCGATCGTCGTGCGTGCAAACCGGGGCGAGGGTGAGCTTGGTGGACACATTGCCAGCTATGCATCGTCGAGCACGCTGATGGAAGTGGGATTCAATCATTTCTGGCGCGCACCGTCGGCAGAGTTCGGCGGTGACCTGATTTATTTTCAGGGACATTCCTCAGCAGGCGTGTACGCGCGGGCGTTCCTCGAAGGCCGCTTATCGGAAGAACAACTCGTCAATTTCCGCCGCGATGTCGATGGCAGGGGAGTGACGTCGTATCCGCATCCAAAGCTGATGCCAGAGTTCTGGCAGTTTCCGACGGTGTCGATGGGCCTAGGTCCGATTCAAGCGATCTATCAGGCGAGGTTCTTGAAGTATCTGCATGCGCGCGGGATTGCGAACACGGAGGGCCGCAAGGTGTGGGTTTTCTGTGGCGATGGCGAAATGGACGAGCCGGAGTCGCTCGGTGCAATCGGGCTCGCCGCACGCGAGAAGCTCGACAACCTGATTTTCGTAGTCAACTGTAATTTGCAGCGGCTTGACGGTCCGGTGCGGGGCAACGGCAAGATCATTCAGGAGCTCGAAGGGACATTCCGCGGTGCCGGCTGGAACGTCCTGAAAGTCATTTGGGGTTCGTACTGGGATCCGCTGCTGGCCCGCGATCACGAAGGTCGGCTACTGCGCGTGATGGAAGACACGGTTGACGGTGAGTACCAGAACTACAAAGCCAATGACGGCGCGTTCGTCCGCAAGCACTTCTTCGGCAAGGATCCAAAGCTGCTGGAAATGGTATCGCGCATGAGCGACGACGACATCTGGCGCTTAAATCGCGGTGGTCATGATCCGCACAAAATTTATGCCGCTTATTTCGCTGCGAGTAAACATACCGGACAGCCGACAGTAATTCTGGCGAAGACTGTCAAAGGTTATGGAATGGGTAAGGTCGGGGAAGGCAAGAATCCGACGCATCAATTGAAAAAACTCGACGACGCTGCGATCCGCGAATTTCGGGATCGATTCGCGATTCCGGTTCCCGATGACACGCTCGAGCAGGTGCCTTTTTATAAGCCAGCCGCAGACTCACCGGAGATGAAGTACTTGCTCGAGCGTCGCCGAGAGCTCGGCGGGTTCGTGCCTCAGCGCCGGCGGACAGCAGACGAAAAAATCGCGGTGCCAGGACTCGACACATTTCAGGCGGTTTTGGAGCCGACATCGGAAGGCCGTGAAATCTCGACGACGCAGGCATTCGTACGCTCGCTGACGCAGTTAGTGCGCGACAAGAATGTCGGCCCGCGCGTTGTGCCGATCATTCCCGACGAAGCGCGCACCTTCGGCATGGAAGGAATGTTTCGCCAGCTCGGCATCTACTCGTCGCAGGGGCAGCTGTATGAGCCGGTCGATAAAGATCAGGTGATGTACTACCGCGAGGACAAGAAAGGACAGATCCTTGAGGAGGGCATTAATGAAGCCGGGGCGATGAGCTCGTGGATCGCGGGGGCCACGTCATATTCGACCAACAACCGCATCATGATTCCGTTCTACATCTTCTATTCAATGTTCGGATTCCAGCGCATCGGCGACCTGGCATGGGCGGCGGGTGACATGCAGGCGCGCGGATTCTTGCTCGGCGCAACGGCAGGCCGCACGACGTTGAACGGCGAGGGACTGCAGCATCAGGATGGCCATTCGCACCTGATGAGCGCGACGATCCCGAATTGCGTCAGCTACGACCCCACGTTTGCGCACGAAGTTGCGGTGATCATTCAGCAGGGGTTAAAACGCATGGTGGAAAACCAGGAAAACGTCTGGTACTACATCACGCTGATGAACGAAAACTACCCGCAGCCCGGGCTGAAGAAAGGCCAGGAGGAGGGGATTCTCAAAGGCATGTACCGTTTGCGCGAAGGCCCAGCGGGAAGCGGAACCGGCAAGTCGATTCCACGTGTGCAACTTTTGGGGAGCGGCACGATTCTGCGCGAAGCAATCGCTGCCGCCGACATGCTTGAAAAGGATTGGGGCGTGGCCGGCGACGTATGGAGCGTAACCAGCTTTACCGAGCTGCGCCGCGACGGCATAGATGCCGAGCGCTGGAATCTGCTGCATCCGAACGACAAGCAGCGGAAGCCTTACGTCACCCAAGAACTCGAAAAAACCGCCGGGCCGATAGTTGCCACCAGTGATTACATGAGACTGTTTGCCGATCAGATCCGCGCTTACATTCCGCGCGGCCGCGACTATCGCGCGCTCGGTACTGATGGGTTCGGCCGCTCGGACACACGCGCCAAGTTGCGCGAGTTTTTTGAAGTCGATCGGCGCTATGTCACGATCGCGGCACTGCGAGCGTTGGCCGACGAAGGCACCGTGCCTGCGTCAAAGGTTGCCGAAGCGATCAAGAAGTACGGCATCGATGCGAACAAGCCCAATCCAGTGACGGTCTAGCCCGAGCGATGGCACAACAAGTCGAAGTGAAGGTTCCGGACATCGGCGACTTCAAGGACGTTGAGGTCATTGAACTGCTGGTCAAGCCCGGGGATGCGATTGCGAAAGATCAATCCCTGATCACGGTCGAAAGTGACAAGGCATCGATGGAAATTCCATCGTCAGCGGCCGGCATCGTCAAACAGTTGATGGTGAAGCTGGGCGACAAGGTGTCGAAAGACTCACCGCTGCTGGTGATCGATAGCGAAGCGCAGTCCGCACCGCAGGCGAGGGCTGCAGCGCCGGCTCCCGCCCCTTCGGCGCCGGTTGCAGCACCGCAAAGTGCAGCGCCCGCTGCGCCAGCGCCGCCCCCAACAAGCAGCGCCTCGACTGAGAACGTAGAGGTCACAGTCCCCGATATCGGCGACTTCAAGGATGTCGAGGTCATTGAACTCTTGGTCAAGCCTGGCGATACCGTCGCCAAAGATCAATCGCTGATCACGGTTGAAAGCGACAAGGCGTCGATGGAGATTCCGTCGTCGCACGCTGGCGTGATCAAGGAGCTAAAGATCAAGCTGGGTGACAAGGTGTCGAAAGGAACTCCGGTTGCGACACTAAGCGGGACGACTCCGGCGCCGAAGTCGGTGCAGCCTGCGCCCGCGGCGTCGGTCAGCGCGTTGCCCGCTGCACCGCCTGAAGCGAAGGCTCCAGAAGCGCCGACGCGTTCACACGCATTTGCCACCGAGATGGGAGCTCGTCCCGAGCCGCTTGATCTAAGCACTGCGCCCAGCGCGAAACCGCATGCGTCGCCATCGGTGCGCAAGTTCGCTCGAGAACTTGGTGTGGACTTGACGGCCGTGCGCGGCAGTGGTCCCAAGGGACGCATCACGGAGGACGACGTGCGCTTACACGTGAAAAGCGTGATGGCGGGCGGAGCCAGAGGCGCAGCTGCAGCAGGTGCAGCGGCTCCGGCAGGCGGCGCGGGTTCGCATCTACCTGCGTGGCCGCAAGTCGACTTTGCCAAGTTTGGACCGATCAAGCGCGTCGAGATGTCGCGCATCCGCCGGATTTCCGGCCCGGCGTTGACGCGCAACTGGGTGACGATTCCCCATGTCACCAATCACGACGACGCCGATATCACCGAGCTCGAAGCGTTCCGTGTGCAACTGAACAAAGAGAACGAGAAGAGCGGCGTCAAACTGACGATGCTTGCGTTCCTGATCAAGGCATGTGTCGCCGCTCTGAAGAAATTCCCGGAATTCAACTCGTCGATCGATGCCGACACCGGGGATGCGGTGATTTTGAAGGAGTACTTCAATATCGGATTTGCGGCCGACACACCTAACGGGCTTGTAGTGCCTGTCATCAAAGACGCCGACAAGAAAGGTGTCATCGATATCGCACAGGAAACTGGATCGCTCGCGGCGAAGGCGCGCGACGGCAAGCTCGGCCCGACCGACATGCAAGGTGGGACTTTTTCGATTTCGTCCCTGGGCGGTATCGGCGGTACTTACTTCACGCCGATCATCAATGCGCCCGAGGTTGCGATTCTCGGCGTGTGCCGCTCGCAGATGCGGCCAGTATGGGATGGCAAGCAGTTTGCCCCACGTCTGATTCTGCCGCTGTCGCTGTCCTGGGATCACCGCGTGGTCGACGGTGCCGGCGCCGCGCGCTTCAATGCCTATCTTGCGCAAGTACTTGCAGACTTTCGCCGCGTGCTCTTGTGAAGCAATGACGACGATTGTGGTGGTGAAGAAAAACGAGGAGATTGCAATTGCTTCCGATGCGCTGGTGACGTTCGGAGAAACGCGCCTGCCGCATGGTTATGAGGTCAATGAAAAGATTTTCTCGATCGGCGATTCGTATATCGGCCTGGCTGGCAGCACCGCTCACTTTGTGGTGTTAGCCGAAGCGATGCGGCATCTCGCCGACGAATGCAAGCTGTACAGCCGCGAGCAGGTATTCAGTACGTTTCAGCGGCTGCACGTAATCCTGAAGGACAGGTTTTTCCTGAACCCGAAGGAAGACGACTCCGATCCTTACGAGTCGTCGCAGATCACCGCGTTGATTGCAAACCCATCGGGCATCTACGGTGTGTATTCGTATCGCGAAGTATTCAGCTTCGATCGCTTCTGGGGGATTGGCTCGGGCCGCAATTTCGCGCTGGGCGCGATGTACGCAACGTACGAGCGCGCGAAGAACGCGCGCGCTGTTGCAGAAATGGGCATCCGGGCCGGGTCCGAGTTCGACAAGAGTTCTTCGCTGCCGCTGCGTGTATTCAGTTTTCAAACCCGCGAAGCGGTGCAGCGCGCGGCACAATCGGAATAACGATGAGTGCAACTGAGGTGGTCGTACCCGACATCGGCGACTTCAAGGACGTCGAGGTCATCGAAGTTCTTGTCAAGCCCGGCGACACCATCGCCAAGGATCAGTCGCTGATCACTGTGGAAAGCGACAAGGCTTCGATGGAAATTCCGTCATCGGCCGCCGGCGTCGTTAAGGATCTGCGCGTCAAGCTTGGCGACAAGGTATCGAAAGGCAGCGCTGTGTTATTGCTCGACGCCACCGCCAGCAGTACCGACGCCGCGCCTGCCGTGTCGGCGCCGGTGACCACCGCATCGGCAGCAGCTACATCGGCAATGGCTTCGTCGGCAACCGCATCAGCGGCTGCAGACCATGAACGCGACCAGCCGGATATCGAATGCGATGTACTGGTGCTTGGGGCGGGTCCGGGTGGGTATTCGGCCGCTTTTCGCTCTGCAGATCTCGGCAAGAAGACCGTGCTGGTCGAGCGCTACGCGACGCTCGGTGGCGTGTGTCTAAACGTGGGCTGCATTCCGTCGAAAGCGCTGCTGCATGTTGCAGCAGTAATGGAAGAAGCATCGCACTTCGCTGATATCGGCATCGATTTCGGGAAGCCAGCGCTTGACCTCGACAAGCTCCGGGCACACAAGTCGAAGGTGGTCGGCAAGCTTACCGGTGGCCTTAATACGATGGCCAAGGCGCGCAAGGTGACTGTGCTGCGGGGAGTCGGCACTTTTGTCGGCCCGCATCGGCTACAGGTAGACATCACCGTCGGCGATGGGCGTGAAAGCAACGGCGAGAAGAAAGTCGTGCGCTTCGCGAAAGCGATCATCGCTGCGGGATCGCAGTCGGTGAAACTCCCATTCGTGCCTGAGGATCCTCGCATCGTCGATTCAACCGGCGCGCTCGAACTGAAAGCAATACCTAAGCGAATGCTCGTGATTGGCGGCGGCATCATCGGGCTCGAAATGGCAACGGTGTATTCGTCGCTTGGCACACGCATCGACGTCGTCGAGATGCTCGATGGCTTCATGACGGGCGCCGATCGCGATCTCGTTAAAGTCTGGCAAAAATTCAACGACAAGCGCTTCGACAAATTGATGCTGAAGACACGCAGTGTTGGTGTCGAAGCGAGGGCCGACGGCATTCTGGTGAAGTTCGAGGGGGAACAGGCACCGTCCGAGCCGCAACTGTATGACCTGGTGTTGCTAAGCGTGGGTCGATCACCCAACGGCAAGACGATCGCTGCTGACAAGGCCGGCGTGACTATCACCGACCGTGGCTTCATCGAGGTTGATCGCCAAATGCGAACCAACGTGCCTCACATTTTTGCGATCGGCGATATCGTCGGCAATCCGATGCTGGCGCACAAGGCAGTGCACGAAGGCCACGTCGCCGCTGAAGCGGCAGCTGGAGAGAAGAGCTACTTTGACGCGCGTGTAATTCCATCGGTGGCCTACACCGATCCTGAAATTGCGTGGGTTGGAATCACTGAAGAGGAAGCGAAGACGCAGGGCATCAAGTTCAAGGTCGGAAAGTTTCCGTGGCAGGCCAGTGGTCGGGCGATTGCAAACGGCCGCGATGAGGGATTTACGAAGCTCATTTTCGAAGACGCGACACACCGCATCATCGGCGGCGGAATCGTTGGCACGCACGCCGGGGATCTGATCAGCGAGGTGGCGCTGGCGGTCGAGATGGGCGCGGACGCCGTCGACATCGGCAAGACAATTCACCCACATCCGACGCTGGGCGAGTCGATCGGAATGGCGGCCGAAGTCGCCCATGGCACCTGCACCGATTTGCCGCCGCAGCGCAGGTAGATCGGAACGCTCGTCCGTCCGGATGTGCGCGGCGCGATTGATTTAGCGTCTGCAAGTCGTACCCTATAGCGTCTCATTGATCACTCACAGATCCGTCATCGGGCGATGGGCTTTCTAGAATTTCTCGCAGCAGGCGCCGCCCCCGAAGTGCAGCCGGCCGATGAATATCCGAGTGACGCATTGCGCTGGTCCGATCCCGACACCTGGGGCGGAAAGCTGCCAGCACGCGGCGAGGCGATCACTATTGAAGCCGGTCGCACCCTGATTCTCGATCAGGACGTCGATGTAGGTTCGCTGCACATCAGAGGTACAGCGATCGTAGACCGGCGCGACACCTCAATTGGCGCTGAATGGGTCTTGGTTGAAGGGGCGGGCGCGCTGGTCGCCGGAAGTGTCGAACAGCCATTCAGGCAGCGACTGCATGTCACGCTCTGTTCCAGCGGGCCGCACCGAAGCGCATCCGCACATCCGCAATTGGGTAGCAAGTTTCTTGCGGCCCTCAATGGCGGAACCATCGATCTGCATGGTGAGGCGCGCACGTCTTGGGTCCCGCTCGGCAACAGCACGGCGCCGGGTCACGACATATTGCGGCTGGCGCAGCCGGTTGACTGGCGTGCCGGTGAACGTATCGCCATCGCATCCGGAGCCGACCATAGCCTGCTTGAAGAACGGGAGATCAGCGACGTCGGAGCCGACTGCCTCACAGTTCGACTGGCGAAGCCGGTCTGGCATCGGCATCACGGTAAGCAGGCGCCACTGCGGCACGTACTGCCAGGCTCAGTCGGGAAAGTCGTCCTTCTGTCGCGCAACATCGTCATCGAAGGATGCTCGGACTCGGAGCGCAACAGTGTCGGCGCTTATTGCATGATCGCGGGCGCCGCCGACAACGCTGCTCGTCATTCGACCGGCCGCTTCTCCGGTGTTGAGTTCCGACGGATGGGTCAGTTCAATCGGCCCGGTCGTTATCCTCTGCACTGGCACGACAACGGCGATGCTGCCGATAGCTCGGTGATCGGCTGCCTGATTCACCAGTCGTACCAGCGCGGTATTGTCACGGTGGGCTCACGCCGCGTTCGCATCAGCGGCAACGTGGTGATGAAACCTTTCGGCCATGGCTATATCGTCGAGAGCGAAGACAATTCGCCGCAACTGGTGACGACGAACCTGGCGTTGCGCCCGCGTGTTGTGCGCTTCGCCGATCAGAAAATGCGCAGCTACTGCGAGCATCGGCCGCGCGCATTCTGGATCGTGCAGTCGCCGAATGCGCGTACTGCCGTTCAGTAACCTCTCCAGCTTCCGTCCGTTCCGTATCATTCGCCCGTGACGGCCGCGGGTGCAGTATGTCGACGCAGGAAGATTTGAAACGATCGGTCGCGCGGGCAGCGCTCCGTTTCATCGAGGATGGCGAAATTATCGGCGTGGGCACCGGCTCAACTGCCGACTTTTTTATCGACGAGCTCGCAGCATTGAAACAGCGGATTGCGGGCGCAGTGTCCAGCTCCGAGCGCAGCGCGATACGACTGGCGCATCACGGTATTCAATTGTTCGACTTGAACAACGTTGAATCCCTTTCAGTCTATGTTGACGGCGCTGATCAGATCGATAGCCAGTTTTCGATGATCAAGGGCGGCGGCGGCGCGTTGACCCGCGAGAAGATCGTGGCAGCGGTTGCGAAGACATTTGTCTGTATTGCAGATGAGAGCAAGAAAGTGGATGTGCTCGGCGCATTTCCGCTGCCCGTTGAAGTTATTCCGATTGCGCGCGCATACGCGATGCGCGAACTCAGAAAGTACGGCACACCGAAGCTGCGCTCGGACTTTACGACCGACAATGGCAATGTCATTATCGATGTGCACGATCTCGAGATCAAAGACGCCAGCGCGCTCGAGCAACGAATTGACAGCATTGTCGGAGTCGTCACCAATGGTCTATTCGCGAGACGCGGCGCTGACATCCTGTTGCTTGGAACAGCGCACGGCGTAGTCGAATCGCGGCGCTCTGGCCTGCGGGTTGTTCAGTGATGGTGGCCCGAGCCGCAACGTTCAAGCATCGCTACCGTCGACCCTCGGCAATCACGCTATTACTGCGCGCCATTGGCTGGCTTGCCGCGGTGTTGATCGTCATTTCGGCAACGTACGTCATTACCGCTATCGTGCTGGGCGCAATTCCCGTCAATGCTTCGTTCGCCGAAACAGGCAATGGCGTTCCGATCTACGTGCGCACGAACGGCGTGCACGCCGAACTGATCTTGCCTGCCCGCGCAGGCAACACCGACTGGACCGTTGATTATCCGTCAGCGCATATGCGTTCGCTCGCCGAACCGCTCGAGTGGGTGGCCTTCGGCTGGGGAGATCGCGGTTTTTTTGCGCATACACCGACGTGGGCCGATCTGAAGCCGAGCACTGCGCTGATGGCGCTGAGCGGATTGGGCCCCGGGGCGTTGCACGTCGAGTACATCGCATCGCCGCGCTCATATAAGGCGCGCGAGGTCCTCGTGAGTCCCGAGCAATATGGAAAGCTGGTTGCATTCATTCGCGCGTCATTCGAGCGTGACGCCGCGGGGCGCCCTCGTCGCGCGAACGTGCCCGGCTATTTTTCGAGTGACGCGTTCTACGACGCCAGCAGCGGCTACAAATTCTGGTACACGTGCAATGACTGGGTGCGCAAGGCACTAACGGAGGCAGGTGTGCGTGCGCCGCTGTGGGCGCCGTTCGACACCGCGTTGTTTTACCAACTGCAAAAAATAAATAAATAGATGCGGCGTGCGGTAGGAGTGCTGCGTCGTCAGTCGGAGACAATGTCTGCAGCGCAGGCGTGCTGAGTCGCTGCGCGGTGCGACCTTCGATTAGCTGGGCGGTACATATCCCTGCGCGACGTCGGCGCCTTCGCCGAAGAAGTGTTTTTCCATCTGCGTCAGCAAATACTTTCTGGCGCGTGTGTCGGCGAGATTGAGGCGATTTTCATTCACTAGCATCGTTTGATGCTTTAGCCAACCCGCCCATGCCTCTTTTGAAACGTTCTCCCACAGGCGCTTTCCCAAGTCACCGGGCACCGGCGGAAAATCGAGACCTTCCGCTTCACGTCCGAGCTTCACGCAATTAACCATTCTCGCCATGTGCACTCCT
>DATEOP010000204.1:0-3384 GCA_035274065.1 Burkholderiaceae bacterium | reverse complement strand
ATCTCTTCGACCAGTACATCGAAGAAGGCGCCGTTCTCCAGGATCTCGACGCTGTTGCCCTCGACGGCAGTACTAAGCGTGAGACCGGCCAGTGACGGAATCAACTCGTCGATCGATGCGTCGCACTCGACGCGCAACAATGGATCACGGTGACGCCTGATCGACCAGAAAAAAAGAAAAAAAAAGATGACGATGCCGACAATGATCAGCAGCACCATCTGAGATGTGATGGTTCCGAACTCCGTCATGCAAGTTCTCCAAAGCTAATGAGTCGTACGACCAGTCGCCCGCTGCTGGCGCCGCTTCTGCGCGATCATCGCATCACCGGTACTTGGTGTCGGACGGCCGCTTTAAAATGGGTTCGCGGCGAACTCGGCCAACGACGAGGTCCGCACGAGCGGAACCCATCCAGTAATCACAGGCGGAGCGATCGCGTGTCATCGGCAAATATCGGCAGCACGTCGCGCTCGGGCGGAGCTTGGAACGATGCCGCCGTGGATGCGATCACGATACGGGTGCTAACGCTGAATGCGCATCAGGGTTTCAGCGCTCTGGGCCGCCGCAACGTGTTGTCGCAGATCCGTGACGAGTTGCGCGCCGATGACGCTGATCTGGTTTTTCTGCAGGAAATCGGCGGTGCCGAAGGCGAAGAGGTTTCGCCACATCAGTACGAAGTCCTCGCCGACCAGGTGTGGCCGCAGCACGCCTACGGGCGCAATGCGGTAACGACCGGCGGTCATCACGGCAACGCACTGCTGTCGAAATACTCGATCGTGAAATGGCAGAACATCGATGTATCGGTCGGCGAGTCCGAGCCGCGTGGAATTCTGCACTGTGTGCTCGACATTCCGCGTGCACCGCAGCTGCATGCGATATGCGTGCATCTTGGGCTGCGTGAATCGCACCGGCAGCAGCAAATCGAACGCTTGCTTGACATCACCGCGCGCACAATCCCGAGCGACGCGCCGCTGGTGATCGCCGGTGACTTCAACGACTGGCGCGAGCGCGCACACAGGTTGCTGGTGCGCGATTCCTTGTTCGAAGAGATTCATGCCACCACGAATGGACGCCCGGTCCGGACGTTTCCGGCGCGCTGGCCTTTGCTGCGGCTCGATCGGATTTACGTCCGCAACCTGCGGCATCGGCCTCTGCCCGTGCCGCGGCGTCCATGGGCCACGCTGTCGGACCACGCACCGCTGGTGGGCGAGGTACAGATTTGAAGCTTAAAGTCGAATGGGTAAGTGGCAACAGGGTCGACCTTCTCGAAAACGGCGACATTTACTTCCCTGCCGTGTTCGATGCGATTGATGCCGCCGAGCGCGAAATCCAGATCGAGACCTTCATCCTGTTCGAAGACCGCGTCGGTCTCGAATTGCAGCAGCATTTGATCAGCGCGGCTGCGCGCGGTGTCGAGGTGGATCTGACCGTCGATGCTTTTGGCTCGCCCGATCTTTCCAATGCCTTCATCGCAGGGTTGACCGATGCGGGCGCGCGGCTGCATGTCTATGAGCCCGCACCGCTCTTTCGTCACCTGAAGCCGCTGCGTCGGCTGCATCGCAAGATCGTCGTCGTCGATGGGCGGATTGCTTTCATTGGTGGCATCAACTTCTCCGTGGATCACCTGGAAAGCTTCGGCGCCAAGGCCAAGCAGGACTATGCGGTCAAGATCGAAGGTCCGGTCGTCGATCGCATCCATCGCTTTGCGCGCCAGGCGTTGGAGCCGGTGCGGCGGCACCTACAGAAGGAGCGGCCGGCAATACGCGGGGACCGGCCGCCAGCAGGCGTGATTGCGGCCAGGCCGCCGTTGCCGGGCGGTATCGACGTGGCGTTTCTCAGCCGTGATAACCACCATCACCGCAGTGACATCGAGCGTGCTTATCGAATGGCCATCCGCACCGCGCGCGACACGGTGTGGATAGCTAACGCATATTTTTTCCCGGGTTACCGGTTACTGCGAGACCTGCGGCGCGCTGCGTCGCGCGGTGTGAAGGTGCAACTGATTCTGCAGAGCAATCCGGATGTGCCGATTGCGCGGACGGCAGGGCAGTTGCTCTACGAGAGTCTGATGAAAGACGGCGTAACGATCCATGAGTACTGTCGCCGCGAGATGCACGGCAAGGTTGCGATCGTCGATCGCGTCTGGAGTACGGTTGGCTCGACCAATCTGGATCCGCTGAGCCTGTCGTTGAATCTCGAGGCCAATGTTCTGATTCGCGATGCGGCGTTCGCTGACGCGTTACAGCGCCGTCTGCAACTGCTGATAGAAAACGATTGCCAGCAACTGAAACCTGACGTGTTGCCGCCGCTGACGAAGTGGCGTTACCTCATGGTGTCCCTTGCTTATCACATCTCGCGCGGCTTTCCTCGCTGGCTGCGTGTGCTGCCGTATTCCGGGGCGAAAATCCGCTCCTTCATTCGTGACCAGTGGTTCGATACCAAGACTGCGTTCGATGCATCGGCAAGGGCCACGAAGCGATGATGAAGCGCTTGCACCGCGCCTGGCCCCGCATCAAACAAATTCTGTGGATTGCATTTGCGGCGGCGGTTCTCGCGCTTGTTGCGTGGCGCGCGCGCGATATCGAATGGGGCGAAGTGCTCAGTGCGCTGCGCGCATTGCCGCGTAGCACGATTGCGTTGGGTGCAGCTATAGCCGTCGCTGCCCATGCCGGCTATATCAGCTATGACCTGTTGGCTCGGCGCTATACCGGACATCATCTCGGCATCGGCTCGACGGCGGCGGTCGCAGGAGTCTGTTTCGCGTTTAACCGGAATCTCGGCGCCCTGGTTGGCGGCGTCGCACTGCGCTATCGGCTGTATGGCCGTTTCGGTCTAAGCGCTTCGGTGATCACGCGCATCCTGGGCTTCAGCGTATTGACCAACTGGATCGGTTACTCGGCGCTGGCCGGCGCCGCCTTTGCAAGCGGCCTGGTCGATCTGCCCAATGACGCGCCGGTTTCGAGCACGGGCCTGCGCGCACTCGGAGCGGCGTTGCTGCTGATTGCGGCGGCATATTTGGCGGCATGCCGGTGGTCTCCGCGGCGTCAATTTGATGTACGCGGCCACGCAATCGAGCTGCCCCGGGCACGGATGGCGATACTGCAGATCACTGCATCAATGACGCACTGGTCACTGGTGGCGTCAGTGCTTTATGTACTGCTCCAGGGCACAGTGGGGTTTGTTACAGTCATCGGAGCGCTGCTGCTGAGCAGCGTAGCCGGCGTGGTCACGCACATTCCAGCCGGGCTCGGTGTGCTGGAGGCTGTGTTCGTGTCATTGCTGTCCGGCACGCATCCGATCAACCAACTACTCGCCGCGTTGCTGGCATACCGAGCAGTGTTTTACCTGGGGCCGCTGGTAGTTGCCGGGCTCGTCTACGTTGCACTC
>DATEOP010000203.1:0-2717 GCA_035274065.1 Burkholderiaceae bacterium | reverse complement strand
ACGCATGCGGCGCGTGTCGTCTCTGACCTGGCGGAACAAGCAGGGCGATCAGGGGCTGATCGACGCGGAGGTCGTCGTGCTTTGCGGCGGCCAATGGTCGCGCGCGCTAGCGCGACAGATCAACGTCACGGTGCCGCTTTTTTCGTGCGAGCACTTCTACATCGTTACTAATCGAGTCGAAGGCGTGCATCGCGACCTGCCTGTTCTGCGTGATCCCGACGGCTACATCTATTTCAAGGAAGAGGTCGGCGGTTTGTTGATGGGCGGGTTTGAGCCGAACGCAACGCCGTGGATGCAAAGCGCGCTGCATCGAGGGGGTATCCCGGAAAACTTTGAATTCCAGCTATTGCCTGACAACTGGGACTCGTTTCAGATTCTGCTCGATAACGCGATGGTGCGCGTGCCGGCACTCGAGACCGCTCAAGTGAAGCAGTTCTACAACGGTCCGGAATCGTTTACTGCAGATAACAACTTCATTGTCGGACCGGCGCCAGGCTTTGAAAATTTTTACGTTGGCTGCGGTTTCAATTCGATGGGTATTGCGTCGGCCGGAGGTGCGGGCCGTGCGCTTGCCGAGTGGATCGTGCAGGGCGAGCCAACCCTGGATTTGTGGCCCGTCGATATTCGCCGCTTCAATCACTTCAACGCGAACGAGAGCTGGTTGCCCGATCGCATCAGCGAAGTTCTCGGCATGCACTACCAGATGCCGTGGCCGAACCGCGAGCTCGAAAGTGCACGCCCGTTTAGGCGCTCGCCTTTGTACACGCTGTTGCGCGACGCGGGCGCTTGCTTCGGCTCGAAGATGGGGTGGGAGCGCGCCAATTTTTTCGCTCCTGCACGCGAGCAAGCGCAGATCGAATACACGTGGGGCCATCAGAACTGGCACCCGTGGGTTGCTGAAGAGCACCGCGCATGCCGAGAGCGCGTCTGCCTTTTTGACATGAGCTCGTTCGCGAAGCTGTTGGTCAAAGGTCCCGATGCACGGCGCGCGTTGAACTCGATCATTGCCAACGACATGCCGGTGTTGCCCGGCACAACGGTGTACACCGGCATGCTGAACGACCGCGGTGGCTATGAAAGTGACTTCACCGTAACGATGCTCGATCGCGATGAATACATGATCGTGACCGGAAGCGCGCAAGCCGTACGCGATCGTGACGTCATCGAACGCGCATTCGCGGCGTTGCCCGATCCTGTGCGCTGCGAGTTGGTCGACATCACATCAATGTATTCAGTCATTGCGGTGATGGGGCCACGATCGCGCGAGTTGCTTCAGCTCGTATCGACCGCAGATATTTCGCGCGCGAGTTTTCCATTCGGAGTGTCGCGGCAGATCGACCTCGGCTATGCGACGGTGCGCGCAACACGCCTCACCTATGTCGGTGAGCTCGGGTGGGAACTCTACGTACCGGTGGAGTTTGCGGTCAGCGTGTACGAGACACTGATGACAGCCGGAAGAAACTTGGGTATCGCCAATGCCGGCTACTACGCAATCGATTCGCTTCGCCTGGAAAAAGGCTATCGCGCATGGGGCCGCGAGTTGTCGCCGGACATCAACCCCTATGAGGCTGGATTGGGCTTCGCCGTGAAGCTCGACAAGTCCGGCGGCTTCCGCGGACGTGATGCGCTCGCAGCACTGGATCCACGCGCGGTCAGGCGGCGCATCGTCTCCCTGGTAATCGATGCTCCGCATACAAACGTCTGGGGTAACGAACTGATCCTGCGCGACGGCAAGCCCGTCGGCTCCATCACGTCGGCCGCTTTCGGGCACACGATCGGCAAGCCGGTTGCGCTTGCACCGATCACACGTACCGACGGCATCGTGGATCGTGCATGGATTGAAAGTGGCAATTATGAGATTGACCTGGCCGGCGAACGGTATTCCACCGCGGTATCACTGAAAGCACCTTACGATCCGGATTCGCGACGCATAAAAAGCTAGGAGAACAAATGCTTGTCGGCGTACCGAAAGAAATCAAGGTCCACGAGTATCGAGTCGGCCTTACACCGTCGTCAGTGCGCGAGATGACGGCGCACAACCACGAGGTAGTTGTCCAGACCGACGCTGGTGCCGGCATAGGCGCGACCGACGATGACTATCGAAGAGCCGGAGCGCAGATTGCCGCGAGCGCCGAAGATGTTTTCAAACGCGCAGAGATGATCATCAAGGTCAAGGAACCGCAGGCCGTCGAACGCGCAATGCTGCGCGAGGGCCAGATTCTCTTTACATACCTGCACCTGGCGCCCGACCCCGAACAGGCGGCCGATCTGTTGAAGAGCGGCGCGATCTGCATCGCATACGAAACGGTCACTTCGCCTGCGGGGGGATTGCCGCTATTGGCGCCGATGTCGGAGGTAGCAGGCCGTTTGTCAGTCCAGGCGGGCGCGCGTTGTCTCGAAAAATCCGCTGGCGGTATGGGCATGCTGCTCGGCGGGGTTGCAGGCGTTGCCCCGGGACGCATCTTGATTCTTGGCGCCGGAATGGTCGGCACCAACGCTGCACAAATGGCGGTGGGCACCGGAGCCGAGGTAATTGTGATCGATAACTCCATCGATGCGCTGCGGCGTTGCGACGCGATGCTCGGTGCGCGCGTGATGACGATCTTTTCGAATCGCGACAACGTCGAGCGCGAGGTGTTGCGCGCCGATCTCGTGATCTCCGGCGTGCTGATTCCCGGAGCGGAAGCTCCAAAGCTTGTCACGCGAGCGATGCTGCC
>DATEOP010000202.1:0-7094 GCA_035274065.1 Burkholderiaceae bacterium | reverse complement strand
ACGTGCCTGAACATTTTGAACAAGCCCGATATCAACATATCGACCGCTGAAGATCCAGCCGAAATTCAGATGGCGGGCATTAATCAGGTCAACGTCAACGAAAAGGCAGGGCTGACCTTCGCCAATTCGCTGCGTGCCTTTTTGCGGCAGGATCCCGACGTCATCATGGTGGGCGAGATCCGCGATCTCGAAACCGCCGACATTGCAATCAAGGCCGCACAAACCGGCCACATGGTGCTATCGACCTTACATACGAACGATGCACCGGGAACATTGGTGCGCCTAGCCAACATGGGTGTTGCGCCTTTTAACATCGCGTCGAGCATTATTCTGATCACCGCGCAGCGCCTGGCGCGCAAGCTCTGCGCCTGCAAGCAACCGGTCGAACTTCCGAAGGAGGCGTTCATCGGTGCGGGCTTCGCCGCGGCGGATCTCGACGGCAGTTGGGTTCCGTACAAGGCTGTCGGCTGCGAGCGCTGCAAGGGCAGCGGATACAAGGGCCGGCTCGGCATTTATCAAGTCATGCCGATTACCGAGTCGATGCAAGATATGATTTTGAAGAATGCATCCGCAATGGACATTGGGCGCGAAGCGCAGAAAAACGGCGTACGCGACCTGCGTCAGTCGGGATTGCTGAAGGTCAAGCAGGGAATCACCTCGCTCGAAGAGGTGTTGGGTTGTACGAACGAATGAAGGTCAAGCGGAGTAACTGATGGCTACCGGAACACTTGCCAAGGGACGCCCCACTGCAGCAGTGAGGGAGTCGATGTTTCACTGGGAAGGTCGCGACAAGAATGGTCGCGTTGTAAAGGGCGATATGCGCGCTGGCGGCGAGTCGGTCGTTGCCGCATCGCTGCGCCGGCGCGGCATCATGACGACGAAGATCAAGAAGCAAAGCTTCTCGCGCGGCAAGAAGATCACCGAGAAAGACCTGGCACTTTTTTCGCGTCAATTGTCAACGATGCTGAAGGCCGGTGTGCCGCTAATGCAGTCGTTCGACATCGTCGGTAAAGGCCACGCGAATCCATCGATGGCGCGCCTGATGAACGATATCCGCTCTGACGTCGAAACCGGTACCAGTTTGAACCAGGCGTTCCGAAAGTACCCGCTGTACTTCGATCCGCTGTTCTGCAACCTGGTCGCTGCCGGCGAACAGGCAGGTATTCTGGAAACACTGCTTGACCGTCTTGCAACCTATCAAGAGAAAACGATCGCTCTGAAGGGCAAGATCAAGAAGGCGATGTTCTACCCGATCATGATTATTTTGGTCGCGATACTTGTCACCGCCGTCATCATGATCTTCGTGATTCCGTCATTTAAAAGCGTCTTCACTAGCTTTGGCGCCGACCTGCCTGCCCCGACGCTGATGGTGATCGCCATGTCGGACTTCATGGTTGCTTATTGGTACGTCGTCCTCGGTATTGTCTTCGGCGGGGTTTACTTCTTATTGCAGGCTTGGCGAAGGTCTGCAAAGGTCAAGGCTGCGGTTGATCGTGCCCTGCTAAAGCTGCCAGTGCTTGGCGAGATGCTGCAGAAGGCGTCGATTGCCCGCTGGAGCCGAACGCTGGCGACCACCTTTGCCGCCGGTGTACCGCTGGTAGAAGCGCTCGACTCGGTTGGCCCTGCTGCAGGAAACTGGGTTTACAAGGAAGCGACCAAGCAAGTGCAGAACGAGGTCAACGTCGGTACCAGCTTGGCGCAGTCAATGCAAAACACCGGCGTGTTTCCCAACATGGCAATTCAGATGACATCGATCGGTGAGGAATCGGGTTCTCTCGATTCGATGCTGTCCAAGGTCGCTGACTATTACGAGCGCGAAGTGGACGAGACGGTCGATGCACTGGCAAGTTTGCTCGAGCCGATGATCATGGTCATCCTGGGCGTCGTCGTCGGGGGCATCGTCATCGCAATTTATCTGCCGATCTTCAAGCTCGGCCAGGTGGTTTGACGATTCGAGGGCGCCGGTGTCTTGCGACACCGGCAACTGATACTTGTTAGAAGGCCCTGTTCTCATCGCCGTCGTCGCCGTTTTCAGTCTGGCGATCGGCTCATTCCTAAATGTCTTGATTCATCGTCTGCCGAAGATGATGGAGGCGGACTGGCGCGCACAATGTGCGGAATTGCGGGATGGTGAAGTGGCTGTCGCGACAGGCCGCTACAACCTGCTGGTGCCGCATTCTCATTGCCCGCAATGCAAGGCGCCTTTGCGCGTCATCGACAACATTCCGATTGCATCGTGGCTCGCCCTGCGTGGCAAATGTGCGCACTGCGCGAAACCAATATCGGCGCGCTATCCAATCGTTGAGGCGCTGACTGCGCTGCTTTCTGCGATCGTCGCCTGGAAGTTCGGATTGACGCCGCAGACGGCGCTTGTGCTCTTGTTCACGTGGACCCTCATTGCGCTGACGTTTATCGACGCTGATACCACGTTGTTGCCAGATGACTTGACGTTGCCGTTACTTTGGGCGGGCCTGCTCGCGAACGTGTTCGGAATGTTCGTGCCATTGAAAGACGCCGTGATGGGTGCCGCAGCGGGTTATCTTGTGTTGTGGTGCATCTACTGGTTGTTCAAGCTGACGACAGGTAAGGAAGGCATGGGCTATGGCGACTTCAAGCTGCTCGCCGCTCTTGGCGCCTGGCTGGGCTGGAAAGCGTTGCTGCCAATCGTCCTGCTGTCGTCATTGGTCGGCGCTGTAGTCGGCATCGCGTTGATCATTCTGGCGCGCCGCGGTCGCGAAATCCCGATTCCGTTTGGTCCGTATCTCGCTGCGGCAGGCATGATCGTCATGCTGACCGGCGATCGATTGACGCGGTGGTTAGTGCCGCTTTGAGATCTTCCACTTTCAGCGTCGGCCTCACAGGTGGCGTTGGCAGCGGCAAGTCTACCGTCGGGTCGATGCTGTCGGATCGTGGCGCGGCGTTAGTGGACGCCGATGTCATCGCACATCGACTGACAAGCCCCGGTGGCGCAGCAATTGAGGCGTTGCGCGACGCATTCGGTGAAGAAGCGATTGGCAGCGATGGATCGCTCGACCGTGCACACATGCGAACCCGGGTCTTTTCCGATTCAGCGCTGCGCACGAAACTCGAAGCATTGCTGCATCCGATGATCCGGGCCGCGATGCGTGACCTAACCGACAAACTCGTTTCGGACGGTGCCGGTTACGTCGTACAAGTCGTTCCACTGCTGGTCGAAGGCGGGCAATGGAGCGACTACGTCGATCGCGTTCTTGTGATCGATTGCAGCGAGGCTACGCAGCTAGACCGTATGCGTGCAAGGGTCGGGATCGATGAATTAACAGCTCGACAAATAATCGCTGTACAGGCAGCCCGCATCGAGCGACTGGCGATCGCTGACGACGTGTTACTCAATGAGGCAGCGCTAGACCAGATAGCTCCAAGGGTTGACCGATTGCATCAGACGTATCTGCGATCAGCCGCGATTAAACGGTCGCTCGAAACCCTGTGATATCTTCGATCATGCTCCCGATTTCGCTGCAAGATGTCGACGGACGGTAAGGTTCTATATGAGTATCCGTTTAGCGAGCGCGTGCGGACTTTGCTACGTCTAGAAGACCTGTTCGACAAGTTGATGTATTTCTGCGCGCAAGAGCACGCCTATTGCCACCATACCGCGCTATTGACTCTGTTCGAGATTCTTGAAGTCACGTCACGCGCTGATCTGAAGTCGGATCTGTTGCAAGAGCTTGAGCGACATAAGCAGTCACTGCAGGCGCTGCGCAACAACCCGCAGGTTTCGGAAAGCGCGCTTTCGGGGGTTCTGTCGGAGATTGAGCGCGCTCAGCAGAACTTGAATTCAGCCACCGGAAAAGCGGGCCAGCATGTGCGCGACAACGAATGGCTGATGAGTATTCGCAGCCGCGCGATCATTCCGGGCGGAACGTGCGAGTTTGATCTGCCGTCGTATCACGCCTGGCTCACACGGGACGTCGACTTCCGCACGCGCGATCTTCAGAACTGGGTTGCTCCCATGCTGCAGTTTCATTCCGCTTTGGCAATCGTCCTGAAGCTGTTGCGGGAAACCGCGCATCGCAGCAAACAAGTTGCGGCGCAGGGCGCGTTTCAGCAAATGTTGCAGGGAAGAACCTACGCACTGTTGCAGGTGCGTGTTGATGGCGAGCTGCACGCGATTCCCGAAATCAGCGCTAATAAGTACATGCTGTGGATCCGCTTTACGACACAAGACCGCGAACCGAAGCCGCGCTCGATGGATCGGGACGTCCCCTTCGAGCTAGCGCTTTGCGCGTTTTAGTTCAATGTCGAAGGTCAAATGTCCGACTTGTGGGCGACAGGTCGAATGGGAGAAACACGAAAAGTTTCGCCCGTTCTGCTCCGAGCGTTGCAAGATGATCGATCTCGGAGCCTGGGCATCCGGCGCTTATGCGATTACCGGTCCGGAGGACGATGATGTCGACAAGACTCCGGACACGCCAGGCCAGTCGCACTGATCGTCGTTCCATACCGCTGATAGCGAGGCAATCCCATGGGCGCCGTAAGACATTGCGGTTTCTAGATCCTCGACGCCCATTCCCCCCAGTGCATACACCGGCACGCTGCTGCGGCTAATCATGCTTGCAAAGGCGTCCCAGCCGAGCGGCGGGCGGCATTTATGTGTCATCGTGCTTCGGATCGCTCCTAAGATGACGAAGTCCAGTTGCAAATGACCCGCATGTTCAATTTCCGTATTCGAGTGGACCGACGCACTGACCCACTTAAGGTCAGGCCGCTGTTCCAGCGTCGCAAGGTCTGCAGCTGTCAAATGCACACCATCTGCGTTTTCCCATAGTGCGCGTGGGTGTCGGCTGCTGATCAACAACATCGCATCGGCAGCGCGGACACGGACAAGCACTTCGTTGAAAAGCATTGCTGCATCTGCATCGTCGAGGGCCGGTTCGCGAAACTGTAATGACTTCAGGCCGCGCTCCAGGGCCAAATCAAGGCGCCGTAGAAACGTTTCGCGGCCGAGTTGACCCGCTGCACTGATCGCGTAAATCGGAGGCAGCCCGAGCCACCGCAGCACGGGCACAGTTGCGGGTAACAAGGGACCATCGGGCAACGCGCCAACTGAAAAGAAGCCGAAATCCTGATGCTCGCGCGCGCGTAGCTCTCCGCGCCAGTCGAGCACGCGAAAAAAATGCAGCCGCACCCGCGCGTGCGGGTAATCAAAAACACGCACGACCCAGGGATAAGCTGTACCGATGTCGATTCCGAGTTCCTCGTGCAGCTCACGCGCAAGCGCTCCGGTGATGGTTTCGTTGGGCTCCACTTTTCCACCAGGAAACTCCCAGTGCGACGCGTAGGGCTTTCCTGCAGGGCGGCTCGCCAGCAGAAACCGCAGATCCGGCCGAATAAGCACACCGACCGCAACATCGACCGGTGCCCGCATCGACGTCATCGTGGAGTGCGGTCTCTCGCCAGGCGCTTGTTGCCGGCCCAGTGACGCGCGAACTGCAGGGCTACGCGGCCGGAGCGTGACCCACGCTGCAATGCGAACTGCAAAGCTTCGGCGCGTGCCTCGGCTGTCTCGTCCGGACTCAAGCCGAAGCGCTGCAGCCAGTGCGAAACAATATCGAGATAATCGTCCTGACGAAACGGATAGAACGAAAGCCAGAGGCCAAATCGCTCCGATAGCGAAATCTGCTCTTCAACCGCTTCGGCCGGATGAATCTCGCCGTCCTCGTCGTACCGCGTGTCAAGGTTGTCGCGCATCAATTCAGGCATCAGATGCCGCCGATTCGACGACGCGTAGATAAGAACGTTGTCCGCTGTGCCGGCGATCGAACCGTCTAGAGCGGCTTTCAATTCCTTGTATCCGGCTTCGTTTCTGTCGAACGATAAGTCGTCGCAAAAAATGACGAAACGCTCGCGCGCTCCGGCGACCATATCGACGATGTCAGCGATATCGATCAGGTCGCGCTTGTCCACCTCGATAAGCCGCAGCCCTCGTTTGCCGAACTCGTTCAAGCAGGCGCGGATCAGCGAAGATTTTCCAGTGCCGCGAGCGCCGGTCAACAAGCAGTTATTAGCCGGTAGTCCCCGGACGAAGCGTTCCGTGTTTTGCGACAGTGCAGATTTCTGATCCTCCACATGCTTTAGATCATCAAAGGGAATCAGCGCGGGTCGCAAAACCGGTTGTAGCTCGCCCTGTTCGAGGCCCAAGTAGCGCCGCTTACGCCAGCGAAAGGCCAGTGACGATGCAAAGTCCTTCGGCGATTGCGCCGGCAACAGAGATTCAATTCGCTCAAGCACCGTAACGAGGCGACTTAGCGTGGAGTCGGGCGTGGCGCTTGTCACGATCGATAATCAGCGTTAATCGAGACGTAGTCGTGCGATAGATCGGTGGTCCAAACCGATGCCGTCGCATCGCCGCGGCCGAGTTGTAGACGCACGACAATTTCAGCATTCTTCATCACGCGCTGCCCGTCTTCTTCACTGTAAGCCGGATGCCGGCCGCCATCGCGCACAACATAGACATCGTCCAGATACATTTGAACACGATCGGCCTGCAGATCATCAACGCCCGCATAGCCGACTGCAGCCAATATCCTTCCGAGATTTGGATCGGAGGCAAAAAATGCGGTCTTGACTAAAGGCGAGTGGGCGACTGCATAAGCAACTTGCCGAGCTTCACACTCGGTCACCGCCTGCTCAACACGTATCTCGATAAACTTTGTCGCCCCTTCACCGTCGCGGACGATCGCCTGGGCAAGCTCACCGGCTAGGTCGGAAAGCGCGGAGGAAAAAGCCGAGTAGAGCGGCTCGTCTCGCGACTTGATTCGACCGAGGCCTTGGCCTGTCGCGACGACCACAAAGGAATCGTTGGTCGATGTATCTCCGTCGATGGTGATGCAGTTGAACGACCGCTCGGCCGCCTGTTGCGTCAGCGCGTGCAGTAAAGCAGGTGCAACCTCGATATCAGTCGCGATAAGACCGAGCATCGTCGCCATGTCGGGGCGAATCATGCCCGCGCCCTTTGCGATGCCAGTCATCGTCACCATATTTCCGCCAATGTCGATTCGACGCGAAGCAGCTTTCGGAATCGTGTCGGTCGTCATGATCGTCTCGGCCGCTGC
>DATEOP010000201.1:0-6450 GCA_035274065.1 Burkholderiaceae bacterium | reverse complement strand
ACCCACCAAAGCGTAAGCAGCACGATGACCGTGACGATAGCGATCGTTGTGCTCGAGCCTTCGCCCGGCACGCTGTAGCCGCTGACGGCGCGCACGGGCGCCGCAGCGGGCGGTTCGACGCGCGGTACCGCCGCTGCCGCGGCAACATCGACATTGCTGGGTGCGCTCATTCGTCGCCGACCTACGCAGCTTCGCGCATTTGAGGTGCCGAGTAAATTACGTGCAGCACCTCCTCGCGGATTCGTATGAACTCTGGATCTGATTTGACGGCACGCGCATCGGCGCACTCGATGAAACGACGGCCAAAATCCAAACGGTAGCGATGCGCGATACGACCTGGCGATGGCGTCATTACGACCAGCTCGGTCGCAAGAAAAAGTGCCTCCTCGACGCTATGCGTAATGAAGAAAAACATCTTCTGCGTCTTCCACCATAGCTGCAGAATCAACTCCTGCTGCTGTTCGCGAGTCAGCGAGTCGAGCGCGCCAAGTGGCTCGTCCATCAACATCACTTCGGGATCGCTCGCCAGCGTGCGCGCCAGACCTACGCGCTGTTGCATGCCACCGGAAATTTGATATACGGGAGAGGTTGCAAACTTTTCCAAACCGACCGCGGCAAGTTTCTGCAGCGCAATGATGCGGCGCTCTGCCTTCTCGACGCCGCGCATCTTCAAGCCGAACTCGACGTTCTCGGCGACGTTGAGCCATGGCATCAGTGCATGTTTTTGAAAAACGACACCGCGCTCCGCGCCGGGCCCAGTCACCGGCCTTCCGTCGAGCAGAATCTCGCCCGATGAAAAAGACATGAACCCTGCAATGCACGAGAGCAGCGTGGTCTTGCCACAACCGGACGCACCCAGCGCGACGACGAAGTCGCCGGGGTCGAGCGCCAAATTGATGTCCGACAGTGCGTGCGTACCGGCCGCCCCGTGGCGGCCGGTGTAGTGAACAGAAAGATGCCGGACTTCGAGCTTGCTCAGCGGACCCTCTATTTCATTGCTTCCTGAACGTATGAGGGATTAACAACGGTCGAGTAATTCGGCAGTTTCTTCTCGATCTGCTTCTGCGAGAGCTGGAAGTCAGCCGTGGCGGCAAGCGCTTTGGCGGCAATCGCATCCTTGCCGCCGAGCCACTTGGTAGCCTGTTCCTGCGCGGTCGGGAATGCATACAGCGCCATGCTTCCCTCCACATCCTCTTGCTTCGCGCCGGACCACTTCGCGATCGCCTTTGCCTCCGCCGAATCCTTGACGAACTTTGCCTTGTTCTTGCGATAGTTGTCATCGGATGCAGCAAGCACTTTGACGAATTTGACCATGAAGTCCTTGTTCGCCTTGGCCCAATCGCGATTGACAACGTAGCCGTCGAAAGTTGCTTTGCCCGTGTCGGCCGAAATCTTTCCCGACGTCAGGATCACCGTGCCGTCTTTCTTCGCTTCGGCAAGCACCGGGTCCCAGATGAAAGTCGCATCGATATCACCGCGCTGCCAGGCCGCACGAACCTCTGGCGGACGCATATTCAAAATCTGCACGTCGGCCGGATTCACTTTGGCCTGCTCGAGGGCAACCATCGTATGGAAGTGCGTGGTTGAATTAAACGGCATCGCGATTTTCTTGCCCTTCAGATCGGCGACTGTCTTGATCCCGGAATTTTTCTTAACGATCAGCGCTTCGGCGCTGCCGATGTCGTCCAGGATCCAGAACAACTCGAGCGGCTCTCCGCGCGACACTGCCGCCGCAATTCCTGCCGAGCCAACTTCGCCTATCTGAACTGCTCCCGATGCCATCGCCTTGATGACTTCACCACCGCCGCCAAACTGCTTCCAGTTGATCTTGTAGCCGGTAGCCTTCTCCAGCTCCTTGGCTTCCTGTGCGACGCGGTAAGGAACCACCATGTCCTGGTAGCCAATTGTCACTTCCTTCGTTTGAGCGACTGCGAGCGTTGATAGCGCCAACGCCGATATCGATAACAACCCCGTGATGAAACGCTTCATGTGCTCTCCCCGTAAAACGGATCAATTAAAACGGCTATTTAAAACGACTTCAATGTCCGGCGCAGGATATCGATGATCTCGTCAACATGTCCGCGTTCCGCAATCAGTGGCGGCGCGACGATCGCCGAATCGCCGGTCGCCTTCAGATGTAACCCATTGTCAAACAGCTTCTTCTGCAGCACGTGTCCGCGTCGGCCCGGCGCCCCTTCGGTCCGCACGTCCACGGCACCCATCAGGCCATAGCCGCGAATATCGGTCACACCCGGCACGTCGCGCAAAGAAAACAGACCCTCAAGGAAATACGGCGCCAGCGCACGGCCCTGTTCAAACAGACCCTCGCGTTGATAGATATCGAGGGTCGCCAGGCCAGCAGCGCACGGAACCGGATGGCCCGAATACGTATAGCCATGGAAAAATTCGATGCCCTCTGCTGTTGCACCGACAATCGCATCGTAGATGCGCTCGCTGGCGGCCACCGCACCCATTGGCTGCGCACCATTTGTAATGCCCTTGGCCATTGTCATCAGGTCAGGCGTCACACCGAAACTTTGTGCAGCGAAAGTTTGTCCGGTGCGGCCGAAGCCGGTAATGACTTCGTCGAATACCAGCAGGATCGAGTGCGCGTCGCAAATCTCGCGCAGCCGTTTCAGATATCCCTTCGGCGGCACCAGACATCCGGTCGAACCTGCTATCGGTTCGACGAAGCACGCGGCGATATTTTCGGCGCCATAAAGATTGACGAAACGCACCAGATCTTCGGCGAGGTCGACGCCAACATTGCCTTCGCCTGGCACGAAAAAGTTTTCCTTGATGTGCGTATGCCGCATATGAGCAATGCCCGGCAACGTCGGTCCGAACCGGCGCCGGTTGTTCGCCATTCCGGCCAGCGAAACGCCGCCGAAGTTGACGCCGTGGTACGCGCGCTCACGCGATACGAACATCGTGCGCCCGCCCTGACCCTTCGCCTGCCAGTAGGCCAGTGCGATCTTCATCGCGGTATCCACCGCCTCGGAGCCGGAGTTTGTAAAGAAAACTCGGTTCAGGTCGCCGGGTGTCATCTCGGCAACGCGGCGCGCAAGTTCGAACTGTTTCGGATGCCCGCGCGTAAACGGAGCGATGAAGTCCAGCTCGCGAAGCTGCGTGCTGACCGCGTCGGCGATTTCCTTCCGACAGTGGCCGGCGTTGACGCAGAACAGGCCAGACGACGCGTCGATCAAGCGCTCGCCGCGCTCGTTCCACAAGTACATGCCGTCGGCGCGCACGATCATCTTCGGATCGTCCTTGAAGTCGCGGTTCGGCGTAAAGGGCATCCAGTATTCGTTCATCGAATGCGCGCTGGCGCGCGGCGCTTCCTGAATTCTTGTTTCGGCGTGGCCCATCGTTATCTCCCGGCGCTCAATCAATAAGGCAAGCAAGGCAGACTTGAATCCTACACTCGTGAGACTGTGACGGGCGGCAATTGCGTTCTCGGGCGGCGAATAAGCGCGGGTTCGCCCCCAGACGACAGATTCATCTTTGTAGTGCGGAACAAGCCGCCAGGTGAACTCATAGTATTAGTGCTTCTCAAGTCCGCTTCGCTGCAATAGGATTGCGGTTGTGCCTCGCACATGCGGCGCTGATGCGGCCGTTGCCAAAACAGGAGACAGTCATGCAGGTTCTGCAATACATCGCGCGTTCGCTCGTGGTTGCTGCCGTTGTCGCAGCACTTTTCCCCGCTGCATCACTCGCGCAGTCTCCGCAACGTGGCGGCACGCTGGTGATGGTCGTCCAACCGGAACCGCCAACGCTGGCGTCGTATCAGAGCACTTCAGGCCCGATCGGTCAGGTTGCGACGAAGGTATACGAAGGGCTTCTCCAATATGACTTCAATTTGCGTCCGGTTCCTGGGCTTGCGCAATCATGGACCGTAACTCCGGACGGCAAGACGATCACCTTCAAGCTGCAGCAGGGCGTGAAGTTTCATGACGGCAAGCCGTTCACGAGTGAAGACGTCAAATTTTCCATTCTTGACGTCCTGAAAAAGGTGCATCCGCGCGGTGTGAATACATTTCGCGCCGTTGAGTCGATTGACACACCCGATGCGAACACGGCGATCTTTCGCCTGTCCGAAGCGGCGCCGTACATGTTGATGGCGTTGTCCGGCTACGAATCGCCGATGCTGCCGAAACACGTGTTCGGCACCGGTGACATTGCCAATCATCCGAACGCAAACAAGCCGGTAGGCACTGGCCCTTTCAAATTCGTCGAGTGGCAAAAGGGCCAGTACATGCGCTTCGACCGCAATGAGGACTATTGGCGCAAGGGCACGCCCTATCTTGATCGCATCGTTGCGCGCTTTATTGCGGACGGCGCGACCCGCGCTGCCGCGATGGAAACGCAGGAAGTGCAGATCGGCGGCTTCAGCGCAATCTTGCCGCTCGATGTGAAGCGCCTGCAGTCGCTGCCGTACATCGCGGTCACAACGCGTGGCTACGAAATGCAGTCGCCGATTATTGAGCTCGACTTCAACACGCAGAAAAAGCCGTTCGACAACGCTAAGGTACGCCAGGCTGTCGCATATGCGATCGACCGCAAATTCGTAATCGACAACATCTGGTTCGGGTTCGGGCGGCCGGCGACGGGCCCGATCAGCTCCAACTTCAAGGCAACCGGACTGTGGACCGGCGATGTGCTGAACTACAGCGTACCCAACGGACTCGAGATGGCGAACAAGCTGCTCGATGAAGCGGGTTACAAGCGCGGTGCCGATGGCACGCGCTTCGAGATCACGCACGACATCACGCCGTATGGGGAAGAGTGGAGGCGCTTCGGGGAATATGTCCAACAGCAGCTCGGCAAGCTTGGTATCAAAGTAAATCTGCGATACGAAGATGTGCCCACCTGGCTTCGCCGCGTCTACACAAACTACGATTACGAGCTGACGAACAACTGGATCCAGACACTCGCGGATCCGGTAATCGGCGTGCATCGCCTGTACCACTCGAAGCTGATCAAGCCAGGGACGGTTTTCGTGAACGGCACGCGGTGGAGCTCACCGGAAACCGATAAGCTGATGGATCAGGCCACCGTTGAACCCGATCCGAAGAAGCGTGCGGCTGCGTATCACGAGTTTCAGAAAAAGGTCGTCGAGGCAAGCCCGATCGTATTCGTGATGGAGCTCGACTTCGTCACCGTGTACAACAAGCGGTTGAACGGTTGGCTGGTGAGCCCGCTCGGGCTGTACTCGTCCTTCGATCAGGCCTGGCTCGCGAAGTAGACATCATTTGTCACCGAAGGGGTTCGCCTACGTCGGGCGGCGGCTGGCGCTTGCCATCCCGACGTTGTTGACAATTGTTCTGCTGAACTTCGTCTTACTGAAGCTGGCGCCAGGCGATGCGGCGGACGTGCTGGCTGGCGAGGCAGGCTCAGCAACGCCTGAATACATGGCGCAACTGCGGCAGAAGTTCGGCCTCGATCGCCCGGTCCATGTGCAGCTTGGCTCGTACCTGCGTCAGGTGGTGACTTTCGATCTTGGTTACTCGTTTCGTCACGGAGCGCCGGTTTCTCAGTTGATCTTGACGCGCTTGGGACCAACGTTGCTGCTGATGTTGAGCGTCTTCGCGCTGGCGGTGACATTCGGCATCGGTCTCGGCGCTATTGCTGCGCGCAATTTGAACCGCTGGAAGGACGGCGTCATTTCGATGCTCGCCGTGCTCGCTTACGCGACGCCGGTCTTCTGGGCGGGCCTGATGTTTATCGTCATCTTCTCGATCCGGCTGGGCTGGTTTCCGACCAGCGGCTACGAAGAAGTTGCCGCGTTCAAGGAAGGCTGGGCGCACGTCGTCGACGTGGCTCACCACCTGGTGCTGCCGGCGATCACGTTGACGCTGTTCTACCTCGCGCTCTACACACGACTGATGCGCGCGTCAGTGCTGGATCAATACACGATGGACTACGTCGTAACGGCGCGCGCGAAGGGTCTTACAGAGCGACAGATTGCGCGGCGGCATGTCCTTCGCAACGCCGCACTACCGGTCTTGACGATGGCTGGGGTGCAAGTCGGTGCTCTGCTTGGAGGCGCAGTCGTGGTCGAGACCGTTTTTGCGTGGCCAGGACTGGGACTTCTCGCCTACGAGTCGCTGTTCGCGCGTGACATCAATCTGCTGTTGGGGATCTTCTTCATCTCTGCCTGCCTGGTTGTGATCGTCAACCTCGCAGTCGATATGCTGTACACGCTGCTCGACCCTCGCATCGAGTTGCGATAACAATGCAAGGCTTCGCGCGCCGCTTCTTTCGCAACCGACCTGCGGTTGCGGGTTTGCTTATTCTTCTTTTGGTTACGGCTGTCGCGCTACTCGCGCCGATCCTCTATCCAACCAGCCCCTTCGCAATGGCCGGCAAACCCTTTCAAGCCCCGCTAACGGACACTTTGTTCGGTACGGACCAATTGGGACGCGATGTAACAGCCGGTGTATTGCACGG
>DATEOP010000200.1:0-3479 GCA_035274065.1 Burkholderiaceae bacterium | reverse complement strand
ATCGAGCCAGTGCAAGGTGAAGGTGGTTTCAACATCGCTCCGTTTTCATTCCTGCACCGTTTGCGTGAGATCGCCGATGGCCACGGAATGTTGCTGATTGCCGACGAGATTCAGTCTGGCTTCGGTCGCACCGGCCGGTTCTTCGCGATCGAACACAGCGGTGTAGTCCCAGACCTGATTGCATCGGCAAAAAGTCTGGCAGGTGGCTTTCCACTCGCGGCGGTTATCGGCCGTGCCGATGTGATGGATTCGGTGCCAGTAGGCGGACTCGGCGGCACGTATTCGGGCAATCCGGTCAGTTGTGCCGCGGCGCTGGCGGTCATCGAGGTGATCCAAAAAGAGAAGTTGCTCGAGCGCAGCGTGGAACTCGGGCGACACATGGTGCGGCGTCTCGAAGAAATGCAGCGCGAGCGGTTGCACATAGCGAACGTAAGAGGCTTGGGGGCGATGGTGGCCTTTGACATCATCACCGCTCGAGGAGAACAACCTGACGCCCAACGTGCGGCATCGATCATCGCGGCCGCAGCGAACCGGGGGCTCATCGTGCTCGCCTGCGGGACTCATGGAAACGTGATTCGAATTCTGGTCCCGCTGACCGCTTCGAACGACATCATCGACGAAGGCCTGGATATCCTCCGCGCCGCTTTGGCCGACACCGATGCGCAGAAACAGCGCGCCGAATCGCCGTCGATGCAAAGCTAGATGCAACGACTATGAACGCACCTGATAAAAACGCATCGATTGAATCCGACTCGCTCGGCGAAAAGCTGTTTCAGTTCGCGCTGATCGCCGACACGCACGTCAATGAAGAAGAAAGGAAGACGACATCGACCTACGCAACGAACGCTCTTGCCAATGGGCGCGCGCGCTTCGTCTTCGAGTCGATTGCGCAACTCGACCCGCAGCCTGCCTTCGCGGTCCATCTCGGCGACATCGTGCATCCGGTTCCGGTGCTGCCCACGTTCGAGGCCGCCGTCGAGCGCTTCAAGGCGATTGCCGCCGCTTCCAAGTGTCCGCTGTATCTGATCCCAGGCAATCACGACGTCGGCGATAAGGTCGTCGAATGGATGCCTGCGGGAACGATTACTGCAGATCACGTCGAAAAGTATCGGCGCCTGTTTGGCCCGGACTACTACGCTTTTGACGAACAGGGATGTCGGTTCCTCGCGCTGGACGCTCAGCTGATCAATTCAGGCTTATCAGCCGAGCAACATCAGCGCGCCTGGTTCGAAGATGAACTGAAATCCGCGAGCGGCAGGCGAGTCTTCGTCTTTATTCACTATCCGCCGTATGTGACTGACCGTCACGAGTCCGGAACGTACGACAACATCGACGAGCCGGGACGTTCCTGGCTGCTCGCGCTGATCGAAAAGTACCGGCCAGAGGCGCTGTTTGCAGGCCATGTCCACAACTTCTGGTACGACCGAATCGGGTTCTGCCAGATGTACCTGCTGCCTGCGACGTCATTCCTGCGGCATGACTACACGGAGCTGTTCCGGGTTGCACCGGCTCAGGAATTCGGACGAAACGACACCGGAAAATTCGGATACTTCCTGGTCGATGTTTATCAGCACGGGCACGTTGCGCATTTTGTGCGTACCGGCGGCGCGATGATCGCTGAAGGCGAAAAGCTACCGCGTCACGCTCCACGCTTACCGTCGGTTCACACCCGGACGAACGTGTGCGCTCGGGTGGGAATCGATTTACGGCATCCGTGGGCCGAACGGGTTGAGATCGCGGCCACCGGAGGAGTTCAGGAGTTCGAAAGAAAGATTGCGCGCAATGATTACCCGACGCTCGCACTTTGGGAGATGGGAGTCCGCAAGCTACGAGTCCCAGTTCAAGATCTTCTCGATGCTCGCGTGCGTGAACGCATGCGAGTCCTGCGTGCGATCGGTCACGAGTTTCTGGTGTATTGCTACGACTTGCCGGCAGACGACGTTCAGCGACTCATTAACGAATCGAACGGACTGGTGAGCGGCGTCGAAGTGGTGATGCCGCGGTCGCGAATCGGCGCCGCGCTGCCTGTGTTGCAGCGGATGCGCTCGAAGTCGGGCGTCGCGACTCACGTTTCGAAGCTCCGGACGCATGAGGACGCCAAGTTCGATGGCTCCAAGTTCAGCCACTTCATCAACCACGGCTACATCGTGTCGGAGCGCGATCAGGTTTCGGATTTGTTTTCCGAGGTAGTTGGCGGTTCAGCAATCGACGGTGTCGTGTTCCGAGTGTCAAGAAAAGAGCGTCCGCTCGAAGCGATGCAGAAGATTTCTGCGATTGGCGAGCAACTCAACATGCGGCCGCTGGCGTACGTCCGCCTGGCGGGCGAGAGTCCGGCGGATGCCATGAACGATGACGTCGACAATGCCTGCAGAGTGGCCGAAACCGTCTTCGCCTCGTTTGTGTTTCCCCGGGTGACTCCTTACATCGACACGTTGATGGACGTTGATCGCGGTTACTTCCCGCGCACTGGGTTCATCGATCGCAGCTGCAACCCTCGCCTCGCGAGCCGCGTGTACGCGAACCTGCATGCCGCCCTCGGCGCCGTCTCGACCGGCGAGATGACGTGCTTGTCACAAGACGGATATCCGATCGCGCACAGCGAAACGCACACCTTCGCTCTTCTGCTGCCTGCGGACGCGACACACGGGGCACGAATGCGGCTTAGCGGTAGTCAGGCAGCGCACTTCGCACAGGCGATCGATCTGAACGACGGCACGCTGTCGATGGTGGCGCTTGAGAAGACCCGTGACGGGTATGAGCTAGACATCACCGGAATGTTGTCGGCCGGAGCGCCGCGCTTACTCATCGTCGCCCGCAACCCCACGCCCTCGGGACATTCCACCGCTACAGATTCAGCAGCAAGCTTGCAATCCGTTCAGTTACGCGCTTGAAAGCGCTACGACCCAATCGCTGATCCGACACCGATCGTCACCGGCATCGGATTTCGAATGTGCTTTGCCTCGCGATGTGAACAGGCGCAAAATTTCTTCTTAAATACGCGGGACACCCTGTGTGAAGGGTGTTAATGCGTCAGCGAGTCATCGTCGGCGTAACGCAGTCGCGTGGTCGGAAGTTTGAATGGGCATAGTGCGGCGGTTTGGCCGCTATTTGCAAAACGTCTATTGGGCGATGGTTGGAAAACCGATGCGAGCAAAACGAGCCCTGCAACTCCGCGTGATGCTGTTGGTCGCGTGCCCGCTGACCGTAGCGGTCGCACAGCCGCGGTGCGACACACTGTCGGCTTTCCAACGCGAATTCGCGCGCTCTACCGGTGCGTGCCGTGATCTGGCTCCTATCATCGACATTGCGCCGCCGGTAGACGCGACGCCATCTCCCGCTCCGCCGGTGCCGAACAGCAGCGCCGAAACCACGCAGACAACGGCGAGCCCGCGCAGCTCCCAGGCGACAAAGCTCGCGCCGCGACGCACTGAAGTGCGCAAGTCGAACTCAAAGTCCACCGCGGCTTCGGGCAAGAACAC
>DATEOP010000199.1:0-7440 GCA_035274065.1 Burkholderiaceae bacterium | reverse complement strand
GCGCGCCGCAGTGCGTGAGTTCGGAGCGCGCGACACGTTGTCGTGGGCGCATGTCGATCAGATACGGCGAATGTGGGCCGGCAAGCTGGTGCTAAAGGGGGTCTTATCGGTCGAAGATGCACGTATCGCCGCTGATCGTGGTGTGGATGGCGTAATCGTCTCGAGCCACGGAGGCCGGCAGCTCGACGCGTCGATCGCTCCGCTACAGATGTTGCCGGCAATTGCGCGTGCCAAGGGTCCGATGAAGGTGATGATCGATAGCGGTGTTCGGCGCGGCAACGACGTGTTGAAGGCGATCGCACTGGGCGCTGACTTTGTGTTCATCGGGCGGCCGTTCATCTACGCGGCCTCGGTCGGCGGACAGGCAGGTGTTACGCACGCCATTGGTCTGTTGACTCACGAGATTCAGCAAGACATGGCGTTGATCGGCGTCAGCTCGTTGCGCGAGCTGGGACCGCATTTGCTGGTACCGGTTCAAACTTTGACGGACGTCCGGACTTCGCTCCACCAGCGCTCGAACTGATCGCGTTTTGGAATGCCGGCGCGTCCGCCGAAGCGTGTGCACTTCAGCGCTGCGACTGCGGTCGCGAAGTCAATCGCCGCGCGTAGTTCCTTGCGCTCGGCAAGGGCGAGAGCGAACGCGCCGTGCCAGGTGTCACCCGCCGCGAGCGTATCGACCGCCCTGACTGCCGGTGACGGCGCGCCCTCGATGCGTTCACCATCGAACCACATCACGCCCGCTGCGCCGAGAGTCACCCCACAGGCGACGTTACGGCCTCCGAAAAATTTGGGAAGTGCGTGTTCGGGCTCACCCATTTGCAAGCTCTGCAGCATTGATTGCGATAGAAAGGGGTGCGTCGAAAGCCGCGCGGTCTCGCGGACTTGCTGCGGATCGCCCGCATCGCCGTCGAACACGCTCGGCTTGCCTGCCATTGCAGCCGCGTCGAACAGGCGCTGCGCACCGACGGGCCAGCGTGTGTCGGCCAGAACCGCATCGGCGTCGGCGACACGCTCGACCGGTAGCCAGGACGCGTCGGGCGGATAACCCTGTGGCTGCACTGAGACGACCAATCGCTCGCCGCGCCTGTCGATCAGGATGGTGGCGATCTTGGTGCGAAAGCCGGAAAGGCGCAGCAGCGTCGACACGTCGACGCCTTCATGCTTCAAAAGCGCGATGACTTGATCGCCGGTTTCATCATCACCGACGCGTCCCCAGTAGATCGCACGGCCCCCGAGCCGCTGCACCGCAACGGCTGCGTTGGCGCCCATGCCGCCACCGGTCTCGACGAAGTCCGTCGCGGTGATCTTCACCGACGGCAGCTTGACTTCATCGACCAAGAAGATCTGATCGATCGTTGCCGAGCCGCCGACGCAGATGACGCAGGGCTTGCGATGCTCGCTCGAGACAGTCACTCCCGCCGCATCGTCAGTGAGTGACGGCCCGAGGGCGCTGCCCCCGGCGCATCCATTGCATCACGAATACTGCCGCCAATAGCGCGATTCCAATGGCGTCGAGCCACAGGCGTGGGTAAATCAACAGCACGCCTGCCGCTATCAGCATGCCGCGCTCAATCAGCGTGGTCTTGCTGAACAACCAGCCTTCGGCCGCGGCGGCGAGTGCGATCAGCGCAATCACAACCAGCGCAGTGATCCATGCGACATCCCACCACGAGCCGCCCTTGGGCAACGCAAGCAACAAGCCAACACCCATCGGGTCGAGCACAAACACGAACGGTACGACGAACGCCGGCAGCGTGTACTTCCACGACTGCAGTGTGGTCTTGTAAGGATCGCCGCCGGTAATCGCCGCCGCGGCAAACGGGGACAGCGCGGTTGGCGGTGAAACTTCCGACAGAACTGCGTAGTAGAAGATGAACATGTGCGCCGCGAAGTCTGGCACACCGAGCTTGATCAGCGCCGGAGCGGCGACCACCGCACAGATGATGTAACTCGCGGTCACCGGCACCGCGAGACCGACCACCCAGACGATCAACGCGGTGTAGATCGCAGTCAGAACAAGGCTGCCGCCTGCATACGCGATCACGATGTCGGAGAAGCGCAAGCCAAGTCCGGTAAGCGTCACGACGCCGACGATGATGCCCGCCGCCGCGCACGTTGCCGCCACGCTGAGCATGCTGACCGAACCTGTTTCGAGCGCTCTCATCAATTTTGAGTGCCGCAGCACGTTGCCGAACCAGCCCGGTGGACGGTGCCTGAACAACGATAGATCGAGCAGCGCGCTGTCCTTGTTCAGGAAGCTGATCAGCGCAGCAACGACCGTGGCCCAGAAAACGGACGCGATCGGCGAGTACCCCAACAGCAAGAACACAATGATCGCGACGAGCGAGATGAAGTGAAAACCCATCGTCCGCATCAGCTGCCCCACCGTCGCGCTTTGTTCGACGACTACATTTCGCATCGCATGCTTGCGCGCGTCGATCTCGACCATCAGCAGCAACGAGAAGTAATACAGGCATGTGGGAATTACAGCCATGCGGATAACGTCGAGATACGAAATCTTCAGGAACTCGGAGATCAGAAATGCGGCCGCGCCGAGCACCGGCGGTGACAGGATCGCGCCAAGCCCGCCGGCAGCAAGCAGTCCACCCGCCGCGTTTTTCTCGTAGCCGGCCTTCGCCAGCATCGGATACGCGACGGTGCCCAGCGTGACGGTTGTCGCTACGCCGGAACCGGACGGTCCGCCCAGCAGAAACGAGGCGGCTGTGACTGCGCGTCCCGCACCCGTTGCTTTGCGTCCAAACGCCGCAAGCGAAAAGTCAATGAAGAACTTGCCCGCGTTTGAGAACTGCAGGATTGCGCCATAAATGGTGAACAGAATGATCAATGATGATGAAACGTCGATCGGCGTGCCGAAGATCCCTTCGAGCGTCATGTACATCGTGCCGACCAGCCGGTCGATGTCGTATCCGCGATGCGTCCACGGCGGGGGCAGGTACGCCCCGGCCATCGCATAAATCAAAAAGAGAACACACACCATCGGCATGATCCAGCCGGTGGAGCGCCGGGCGGCTTCAAGCACCAGCACGATCAGTGCGACACCCATCACGATATCGATCGTGTTCGGCGCCGTGCTGCGATCCAAAAAGCTGTCTCCTCCAGCTAACGCATAAATGCTGGTTGCAACGCCGACCAGCGCGCAGATCAAATCGATCCAGCTGAACTTGTGACGCAGACGTTTCACTGCGGGAAACAAAAGAAACACTAGGAACAGCGCGAATGCCACGTGCACGTAGCGCAGCGTGGTGGTGGTGACGATCCCGTACGCGGCGTACAGGTGGTACAGGCTCATCGCGACCGCGACCGCGAACAGGAAGTTGCCCCAGGGGCCTGCAAATCTGTTGTGGGCGCCCTCTTCGAGCGCGATGAACTCTTCGGCTTTTAGCCGCTGCTCGTCGGTGATGATCGGCACAGAGACCGTCTGCGCCGATTGCACCGTGGGTTCAGCCATTAGTGGCTAAGCGGCGATCGTCGCGCCTATTTGATCTTGATGCCCTTCTCGTTGAAGTACTTGATCGCGCCCGGGTGAAACGGAATCGGCGACGCATCGTTCGATTGCAGCTTCAAGTCGAAGTTGGTCGCTTCCTTGTGCACCTGGATCAGCTCGTCGCGCTTCTCGAAGATCGTCTTGACAATGTTGTAGGCCACCTGGTCAGACATATCGGCGCGCGCAATGATCAGGTTCTGCACCGTCGCGACCTGGTTCGGTTGATCCTGTCCGGGATAAGCCTTCGCCGGAATGGTGTCGCGGATGTACAGCGGACCGTACTTTTTGTTCATGCTGTCGACCACTTCGGCGTGATCGATCAGCTTCAGCTTGGTGCCGGGCGTGGCACCGAGATCGGTGACCGCGGCCGTCGGAATTCCGCCGACCCAGAAGTAAGCGTCGAGCTTCTTGTCCTTGATCGCGTCGGTCGATTTGCCGGGATCCAGGCGCTCGCGCCGGATGTCCTTCTCTTGATCAAGACCCGCCGCTTCGAGAACGCGCTGCGCCATCACCTCGGTAGCACTATTGGCGGCGCCGGTGGATACGCGCTTGCCCTTCAGGTCGGCAAGCTTGTTGATTCCGCTGCCCTCGACGGTGACGATGTGCATGCGGTTCGGGTACGCGATCATCAGCGTCCTGATGGGTACGGCTGCGGGGAACCTGCCCTGGCCTTTGAAGCCATCCCATGCAGCGTCGGCCATCGAAAGTGCGATGTCCGACTTTTTCTGGCTCATCAACTGCAGGTTGGCGACCGAGCCTGCGGTAGTTTCTGCGTTTGCGGCGTACCCCGGTACGTACTTCGAAAGAATGTTGGCGATGCCACCACCGAGCGGGTAGTAAACCCCGGTCGTGGGACCGGTGGCGATCGATAGCGTGACCTTTTCCTGCGCAACCGATGCGACCGCGAGTCCGGTTGCTGCCAGCGCGGCGAGCGCGTGCTTGAGGCTTTTCATCAATGTCTCCTGTTTGAGATCAATTTCTTTATAGAATTTCGCCCGATTGTATGCGTGCACCGTCGCGGCGCGTAGGGCGGGTTTGCCCGTTGCTAGGCATAGCGCGGAAGACAATTGAAGGAGGAACTATGACGATCAAGAGAGCATCGGCGGTGTGGAAGGGTGGCATCAAGGACGGCGCTGGGACGATGTCGACCGAGACTGGTGTTTTGAAAGACGCGCCTTACGGGTTTAAGTCGCGTTTTGAAAACGGCAAGGGCACGAATCCTGAGGAGCTGATCGGAGCCGCGCACGCGGGCTGCTTTTCAATGGCGCTGTCGCTGATGCTTGGCAACGAAGGATTGACTCCGGACAGGATCGAAACGCAGGCGGAAATCACACTCGAAAAAGTCGGAGAGGGCTTCGAAATCACCGCAAGCCACTTGAAGGTCGTCGCGAAAATTTCGGGTGCGGATCAGGCGAAGTTCGAGCGGATCGCAAACAAGGCGAAGGAGGGTTGCCCGGTGTCGAAGCTGCTGAAGGCGAAGATCACAATGGATGCGCGGCTCGAGTCGTAAGCCTATCGCTTGCATCGCTCGCGGTGCGCGCGAGATCGAGTCGTGATCATCAGTGCTGCGAGCCCATTTCGAGGCTACTGCAGCTCGACGCCGGCTTTTTTGACGAGCTTCGCGTATTTCGCCATCTCATCGCGAAAAAATTTGGCGGCAAATTCCGGTGTGCTGACGTTGATCGTGTTGCCCTGCTTGGCCATCGTCTCGCGCAGTTCCGGCGTTGCAAACGCCGTTACAAAAGCGGCGTTGATGCGTTTGACGTCCGCCGCTGACATCTTGGCGGGCCCGACCACCGCAAACCAGCCTTCGACCAGATAGCCCGGCATGCCTTGTTCAGTCATCGTTGGAATGTCGGGCGCGGCTGCAAGACGTGTCGCAGTGCCGGTGCCGATCGCGCGCAACGCACCGCTCTTCAGGTGTGGCTGAATCGAAGGCAGAGACAGCGTGCCCATTTCAACCTGCCCGCCGATCAGGTCGGTCAACATTGGCCCGACGCCCTTGTACGGCACATGTGTGGCGGTGACGCCGGCTTCGTCGAAGAACATCGCAGCTGCCAGATGCAGGATTGTTCCATTGCCCGATGATCCGTAGTTGTAGCCGCCGGGCTTTGCCTTCAGCAACGCAATCAGCTCCTTCGCATCCTTCGCAGGCAACTTGGGATTCACCACGAATACGATCGGGGTGGATCCAATCACCGCGATTGGCGTGATGTCGTTGATCGGATCGAACGGGACGGACTTGTAAACACTCGGGTAGATCACGTGATTGTTCGAGACGATGCTCAGCGTCGAGCCGTCCGGCGGCGACTTGATCATCGCGGATGTGCCGACGATGCCGCCGGCACCCGGCTGGTTTTCGACGACGACCGACGCTCCAAGTGCTGCCGATAGCGCTTGCGACGAAGCGCGCGTTATCGTGTCGACTCCGGATGCGGTCGCAACCGGTAGGATGAAACGGACCACCTTGGGCTGGGCCTGGGCTATGTTGAGCCATTGCGTCGATGTCCCAAGTGCAAGCCCGGTAATGCCGAGCACAGTACGGCGCTTTGCCGCATCGTGTGCGTAAGTTTTCATTATGTCTCCTTGTTTGAACTATGCGACCGCTGCTTCCGCGAGCAGCGCGTCAACCTTTTCTTTTGAATAGCCGATTCCTTCAAGCAGCTCGCGGGTGTGCTCTCCCAGCTTAGGTGGGCTCATTCGCACGCTGAGCCGATGGCCCTGCAGCGTGATCGGGAACAGCGTGGTTTTGACAGTGGCGCCTGCGCGATCACCGTCCGGCAGCGTGATATCCGCGAGGCCTCCGGTCGCCTTCAGATGCGGATCGTCATACAAGTCTTCGGGCTTGCGAATCGGCGCGAACGGCAGCCCAACCTTTTCAAACAGCGCAGCTAACTCGTCGGCCGTATGCCGCGCAAGCCGGTCGTTGATCGTCTTCAGCAGCGTCGGACGCTGATGAACGCGCTGATTGTTGGTCAGCAACCCCGGGTCGGCCTTCAGGTCGGCGTAACCGAGCGCATCGCAGAACGTTATCCATTGCGCGTCACTGACCGCTGCCAGAAAAATTTGCTCCCCGTGTTTGACCGTGAACACGTCGTAAATCGCCCATGGGCTGACGCGTGCCGGCATCGGCGCCGGGTGCTTTCCGGTGACGGCGTATTGCAGCATGTGTTGGCCCATCAGGAACACATTGTTCTCGAACAGTGCCGATTGCACTTCCATGCCTTTGCCGGTAATGCCGCGCTGAATCAGTGCGCCGAGCGTGCCGATCGCGCCGAACATTCCGCCCATGATGTCGTTGACGCTGGTGCCCGCACGCAGCGGGTCGCCGGGCCGCCCGGTCATGTACGCAAGCCCCCCCATCATCTGCACGACTTCATCAAGTGCAGTTCGGTGCTCGTAAGGCCCTGGCAGAAATCCTTTATGGCCAACGTAAATCAGCCGAGGATTGGTCTTCGACAACGTCGCGTAGTCGAGCCCGTACTTGTGCATCGTGTTCGGCTTGAAGTTCTCGAGCACGACGTCCGCGCTCGCCGCTAGCTCGCGCGCTGTCTGCGCGCCAACTGTATTTCGCAAATCAATCGCGATGCTCTTTTTGTTGCGATTGAACATCGGGAAGAAGCCTGCCCCTGCGCCCAACAGAAAGCGCGTGCGGTCGCCGTCGATAGGTTCGACCTTGATCACTTCGGCGCCCATGTCGGCAAGCACCATGCCGCACGTCGGGCCCATCACCATGTGCGTGAACTCGACGACACGTAAGCCGGTCAGTGGTTGCGGCGCCGGCGATGGCGCTTGATCGCTACTCATGCAACTCCGCAAGCATCGTCTTGGGCAGTCCGGCGCGCCATAACGAACCATGCAGCGTTTCGCCCTCAAGCCATTGCGCGACTTTCGCGCGCAACGCGATCAGTCGATCGAAGTCCTGCCCGGTCGAC
>DATEOP010000198.1:0-11379 GCA_035274065.1 Burkholderiaceae bacterium | reverse complement strand
ATGGCCGACGAGAATCATGTCGCCGTCGTCGAGGCGCATGTCCACGAACGGCGCGGGACTCTCGCGATGCATCACCACGGGTACGCCGAGCTGCCGCCCCAGTTGCCGTGTCCCGGAAAAGTGGTCGGCGTGCGTGTGCGTATCAATCAGGTAACGGATGCGCAGCCCATCGCGCGCGGCGAGACCGAGATAGCGGTCGATCTGGCTGATCTCCGGATCGATGACGACGGCTGCGCATGTCTCGCTGCAGCCGAGAAGGTAGGATTGACAGCCGCCGGTAGCAATCTGCTCGTAGATCATCGGTGTGTGCGAGTCACTGTCAAAGCCGGCGGATTCGCCAGCGTCTGGTAGACGACGCAATACCGCTCTGTCAGGCGCATCAGAGTGGCAAGCTGCTCCTCTGATGCGTCGGTGTCGAGCGTGAACTGCAGCCGTATGTTCTTGAAGCCAACTGGAGCGTCTTTCGCCACGCCCAGCGTTCCACGGAAGTCGAGATCACCTTCCGCTTGCAGGGAAGCATCTCGCAGTTCAATGCCGAGCGCCGTGGCCACCGCGTTCAGCGTCACGCCGGCACACGCAACCAACGCTTCGAGCAGCATGTCACCCGAGCACGCATCCAGTCCGCTGCCGCCGGTGGCCGGATGCAAACCGGCAACGACAAGTGCCTTGCCTGTTTCGACCTTGCAGCTAAGACCTTCACCGATGCGACCTTGCGCACGCAAAGTGATCAGTGCCGCCTCTGGGGATTCACGATAACGCTCCTTCAGCGGCGCCTGGACAGATCGCAGGTTTTCGGCATTCATGACGGAATCCCTCGTGATTGCGGCGACTGCAGTCTATCGAGGAATGCGGACTCAGCACCGCGAGAGATGCTCGACGATCGCGCTGTGTACTTCAACCGGGCGCTCGAGATAGGCGAAGTGCCCGCACTCACTCAGCACGACAAGACGTGCCCCGGGCACCGCTTCGGCGACGTTCCTTGCGCAGTCCAAGGGAACAAGGTCATGCTCGCCGTGAATCACGAGTGTCGGCGCTTTCAACTGTCGAAGCTTAGCGAGTAGGTCGTACTCGGGTGACAGCCACGTCTGTGCGTAGAGCCTGTCTTCTATACCTCGTGCCTTAAGAATATCCTGGGGCGCGAAGTGCGAACGTAAGCTGAGAACGACGCGTTCGAGATGCTCCCGTCGTCGAAGAGTCGCGCTAAAGTGAGCCCTGTAGTACTCGGCGTCTCTTTCAATTGAGCCTTCGGCGTACGCGAGCGTGCCTGCAATCGCACGCATCTTCGCCAAGCTTTCCGCCTCGGCCGCTTGGCGCTGTTCCCGAAAGCGCATCAGATCGGCATGGCACGCGGGCGCAGTGTTCATGAGTATCAGATGAGAGACGTGGTCGGAATGGCGCGTTGCGTACTCCATGGCCAAGACGCCGCCCCACGAGTGGCCCAATATCGAGAGCGCATTCAGGCCGAAGTACTGCCTGAGTCTGTCGAGATCATCGACCTCAGATTCGATGTTGACGTCCTCAGGGGCGACTCTGCGTGAGGATTTGCCGCGTCCGCGCTGATCGTAGTAGATCAAGCGAAATGCACTCGACAGGCGATCCATGTCTGGCAGCAGATAGCTATGGTTGAAATCGGGTCCGCCGTGCAGGATGACAAGCGGAGTTCCGTTCCCAACTTCTCGGAAGTAGAGTCTTGCGCCAGGGACTGGGAAATAGTCTTCATGCACGGAGCGACAGCAGCCGGTAGCAATCTGCTCATTGATCATCGTGCTGCAGCTCCGACGTTGCCTACCGCTTTCAGCAGAGCCTCGAACGTGGTGCGATCACAAGTCAGTCCGTGGGTGAAAGTGCCTTGCAACTATTGAGAAAATGCGACCCGGATCTGGTTATCGCGCTGCCGCTTCGGAGGGCTCAGTAGCGGCCTCCTGCTCGACTGGGATCGACCGCACCGACAGCACGCCATTGATCGCTGCAATCGCGTCGATCACGCTTTGCGCGACTGGGCTGTCGACGTCGACCATCGTGTACGCCATTTCGCCGCGCGATTTGTTCAGCATGTTATGAATATTCAAGCCGGCCTTCGCCATCGCGGTCGAAATTTGACCCAGCATGTTGGGCACGTTGGCGTTGGCGATACCGATGCGATACGCCGATTCGCGCGCCATTTCGACTTGCGGGAAATTCACCGCGTTGCTGATGCCGCCGTTTTCCAGAAATTCACGCAGTTGCTCGACCACCATCACCGCGCAGTTTTCTTCCGCCTCGGCAGTAGACGCACCCAGGTGCGGTAGCGCGATCACGCCGCGCACGCCGGACAGCGCTGGCGAAGGAAAGTCGGTCAGATAGGCCTTCAGTCGGTCGGCGTTCAGTGCCTCGACGACTGCAGCTTCGTCGACGATCGCGTCGCGCGCAAAGTTCAGCAGCACGGCGCCGGGCTTCATCACCGCCAGCCGCTTGGCATCGATCAGTCCGCGCGTGGCCGCGAGCAGCGGCACATGCAGCGTGACGAAGTCCGCCTGCTTTAGCACCTCGTCGATCGAGTGCGCCTTACGCACCGCCGACTGCAGGCGCCACGCGGCGTCGACCGTGATTTCGGGGTCGTAGCCAACGACCTTCATGCCGAGCTTTAGCGCGGTGTCCGCAACCAGTGCGCCGACTGAGCCCAGACCAATGATGCCGAGTGTGCGGTGCGGTAGCTCGATGCCGGCAAATTGCTTCTTGCCTTCCTCGACGCGCGCTTCAAAGTCGCTCGCATCGCGCGGCAGCTCGCCGACAAACTGCAGCGCCGGCACCAGATTGCGCGCTCCAATCAGCAGCGCGGCTAGCACGAGCTCGCGAACAGCGTTCGCGTTGGCGCCCGGCGCGTTGAACACCGGCACGCCGCGGTCGGACATTGCGGCTACCGGAATGTTGTTGGTCCCGCTGCCGGCACGTCCGATCGCCTTTACCGTCGTCGGAATCGTCATCCCGTGCATGTCGTGCGAGCGCACCAGGATCGCGTCGGGATGATCGACGTGCTTGCCGACGATGTAGCGGTCGGGCGTAAACCGCAGCAGCGCCTGATGCGAGATGTTGTTCAGCGTGAGGATTTGATATTTGATCATCGGGCTAGTGTCTCTGCTCCAACCTGATCGCGCTCGAACTCACGCATATAGTCGACGAGCGCCTGCACGCCTTCGATCGGCATCGCGTTGTAGATCGACGCGCGCATACCGCCCACCGAGCGATGGCCTTTCAACTGCAATAAGCCGCGCTGTTGCGCGCCTTTCAGGAACGCTCCGTCGAGCGATTCGTCGCGCAGCTTGAACGGTACGTTCATGCGCGAGCGATCTTCCTTGCGTACCGGGTTGTAGTAGAGCTGGCTCGCGTCGAGCGCGTCGTACAGCAGCTTTGCCTTGGCAATGTTCTTCTGTTCGATCGCCTCCAGCCCGCCCTGCGCCAGCAGCCATTCGAACACCATGCCCGCGATGTAGATGGCATACGTCGGTGGCGTATTCAACATCGAGTCGCTTTCCGCCTGCTCCTTCCAGTGGAATGCCGACGGTGTGATCGCAAGCGCGCGATCCAGCAGATCCTTGCGCACGATCACCAACGTCAGGCCGGCGGGGCCCATGTTCTTCTGTGCGCCACCGTAGATCACGCCGTACTTGGACACGTCGACCGGTCGTGACAGGATGTGCGACGACATGTCTGCCACCAGCGGTATCGTGCCGACGTCCGGGGTCCACTGATACTCGATGCCACCGATGGTTTCGTTCGTGCACACATGCACGTAGGCGGCGTCGGCAGTCAGCTTCCAGCTCGCCCGTTCCGGCACATACGTGAAGTTCTTGTCTTCGCTGGATGCGGCGATATTCACCTGTGCGTACTTCTTCGCTTCCTTGATCGACCTTTTCGACCACTCGCCGGTGTTGACGAAGTCGATCGCCTTGCGATCACCGAGCAGGTTCATCGGCACGATCGCGTTCTCACCGATCGCGCCGCCCTGCAGGAACAGCACTTCGTAGTCGTCGCCGATCGACATCAGGTTGCGCAGGTCTGCCTCGGCCTTGTCGGCGATCGAAATGAACTCGGGGCCGCGATGGCTCATCTCCATCACCGACATGCCACTGCCGTGCCAGTCGAGCATTTCCGCGGCGGCGCGCTGTAGAACTTCTTTCGGGAGCACGGCCGGGCCGGCGCTGAAATTGAACACGGTCATCAGTAGAGTTCCGCAGCGAGTTGGCGCGTTAATTCAGCAGCAGGTATTTCCTTGCAGCCGGTGACGTTCTGGCCCGCCCAGAGCGGCGAGAAGTCGCCACTGCCCTGACTTTCGGCTTTAGCGCGCAGCGGCGCAATTCCGGCGGTTGCAAATGGAAAGGCGGGGACAGCGGAGCTGATTGGCCCAAGCTCCTTTATTACCCGGTTCACGATTCCACGCGCAAAGCGCCCGGTGAATAGATTCGTCAATGCCGTATGGCGTGCAGCGTCGCTTTTCAGCGCGGTGCGATGCACCTGGCTCGTCGCAGCCTCTGGGCACAGCAGATAGGCTGTTCCGACCTGCACACCTGCGGCGCCCAGTTTGATGGCGGCTGCTACGCCCCTAGCATCGGCGATTCCGCCGGCGGCAATGACTGGCAAGTTCACCGCACGGACAATTTGAGGCAGAAGAGCAAACGTACTGACTTGAGTGGTCAGGTCCTCCGACAGGAACATCCCGCGATGACCGCCTGCCTCCAAACCCTGCGCGATGATTGCATCGACGCCATGCGACTCAAGCCAACGGGCTTCGTCGACGGTAGTGGCTGAACACAATAGCTTCGCGCCCCAGCTTTTCACGCGCGCCATCAATTCGGGAGACGGCAAGGAAAAATGAAAACTCACCACGCTAGGCTTGAACTCACTGATGACTTGCGCGGCCGCCTCTGTGAACGGGTTACGTCCCGCTCCGACCGGAATTGTGCTTGCATCGATTCCGAACTCTTTGTAGTACGGCGACAGTGAGGCGCGCCAAATCGCTTCGCGCTCCGGACTCGGTGCGGATGGCACGTGGCAAAAGAAGTTGACGTTAACTGGCTTCGAGGTTTGCGCCTTTATCGCGGCCAGTTCATTGCGGATGGCGTCGGGAGCAAGCATCGCGCACGGCAGTGAACCGAGCCCGCCTGCATTCGACACTGCCACGGCGAGTGCGCTGCCTTGGACGCCCGCCATCGGCGCCTGAATGATCGGTAACTCAGTGCCCAGCAGCTTCTGCAATGTTGATTGACGCAAAGACAACTCGCATGTCCAGTCGAGAGCTAAGTATGACTTCTCCACGCAGTTTACGGGGATTGGCGGCAAACCTTGCGATGCTCCTCAACGTCGAATAGCGAAAGCGCAGTGGAATATTCAGCACTTGCGCCATCGCATACATGACACGGGTGATGGCTATCCCGCGGGATGACACCGAGCCAGAGAAGGTCGAAACTTCATTGAATGCCGCAGAAAGATGCTCCACTCACGCAATTGCTGCAGCTTGCCGGAGAGGGTGACCGGGAAGCATTGGATCGTGTGTTCGCCGTCTTGTATCCGGAGTTGCGTCAGATCGCGCACCACCGTTTGCGAAGGCAAGGCGGCATCGCGGATCTTGCAACGACAGCCCTGGTCCACGAAAGCTTTCTGCGGTTAATCGCTTCGGACCAACTCAAGCTGGCCGACCGTCAACACTTTTTCGCCTACGCAGCGAAGACGATGCGCAGCATCATCATCGACTTCGCGCGCAAAGATATGGCCGAGCGACGCGGTGGCGGGTTGGAGCCGCTTCAGCTTGATTCCGAACTCGCTGACGAGCTCGGAGGTGATGCAACCGGTAAGACGCTGATTGAGGTCAACGATTCACTGCTTGCGCTCGAGAAGGTCGACCCAAGCCTGGCGCAGGTGGTCGAGATGCGCTATTTCGCGGGTTACAGCGAGACTGAAGTGGCGGAATTAATGGGCACCTCGGAGCGGACGGTGCGTCGACAATGGGACAAAGCGCGCCTATTTTTGCTCGTTTCGATGCAGCCCTAGACGGCGCTGCCGCAACTGACCGGTTTTGCGACTCACTTACGTTAATTCTTATGTCAGGCATTCGACTTGAGTAGGCGCTGCGTCCATGCTCAACGTTTCACCCGCCACTTGGAACGCTCTGTCGCAACTTCTGGACGAAGCGTTGAATCTGGAGCCGTCTGCACGCGCTGTGTGGCTCGCAGAACTCGCGACGACGCAGCCTCAGCTCGCGCCCACGTTGCAGAGACTTCTTGCCGCTGAAACGAGCAGCGAAACGGCCGATATCCTGGCGCGCGGGCCTGGGCTGGCATCGTTGTTGAAAGAGTCCCGCGCGTTGGCGCTTGCCGCCGGCGCGCGCGTCGGGCCATATCGCTTGAAGCGTGAACTGGGCGCCGGTGGCATGGCCGATGTGTGGCTCGCCGAGCGTGCCGACGGTGCATTCACGCGTGATGTCGCGCTGAAGCTGCCGATGATGAATCGGCTGCGCCGCGACCTCGCCGAGAGATTCGCGCGCGAGCGCGACATATTGGCACGGCTGGAACACCCGCACATCGCCCGCTTGTACGACGCCGGGATTAGCGAAGATGGCTTGCCTTATCTGGCGATGGAGTATGTCGATGGGCTGCCGATCACCGAATACTGTGATGCGCACAAGCTGGATATCGCCGCGCGGCTGAGGTTGTTCGCTCAGGTGCTCGATGCGGTGCAATTTGCCCATGCGAGCCTCATCATTCATCGCGATTTAAAGCCGTCGAACATTCTTGTCACGGCGAGTGGCGAAGCGCGACTGCTCGACTTCGGCATCGCGAAGTTGCTCGCGGAAAACGAAACAGCGCTCGAGACGCAGCTGACACAGATGGCCGGCCGCGCGATGACTCCTGATTACGCCAGCCCGGAACAGATCAAGGGTGAGTCGCTGACGATTGCGACCGACGTGTATTCGTTGGGAGTCGTGTTGTACGAGTCGTTGGCAGGTTGTCGTCCTTATCGCTTAAAGGTCCATTCCTCCGCCCAGCTCGAAAATGCAATCCTGGCCGCGGAGCCGCTGCGGCTCACTGCAGCAGCAAACGCTAATGCTGCGAGTTTCAGAAACACGAGTTCTACACGGCTCGCTCGCGCCCTAAGCGGCGACCTTGAAACAATCACAGCAAAGGCACTGCGGAAGGCGCCGTCTGAACGTTATTCAACAGTTGCCGCGTTTGCCAATGACCTGCGGCGTCATTTAGAAGGAAGGCCTGTCCTTGCACGACCCACATCATGGACCTATCGTGCCCGCAAGTTCGCCACGCGCAATAAACTGCTGGTAGCCAGTAGCACGGCGGTTGCTTTCATAATGATTGTCGCAACTGCTGTCTCAGTGTGGCAGGCGCAGCGCGCCGACCTCGCGGCGACGCACGCGAAGCGACAGGCGCAGCGCGCTGAAGCGGTAAGTGCTTTTCTCAGCGATCTATTTCGCGCCAGCGGCTCGCAGCAGCGCTCGGCCCAGCAGGCTCGCAGCATGACGGCGGTCGATTTGCTCGAGCGCGGCGCCACCAGAGTGGAAGCTCTCCAGGCGTCAGCACCCGATGCACACGCATACCTGCTACGACTTTTCGGAGAGGTTTACGAAGAACTAGAACTACACGACCGATCGCTGCAGCTGAATCAGAAGAGCGTAGCGGCTGCTCGCGCCTTTTACGGGACGGACGCGCGTGAAACCGTGATGGCAGAGATGCAGCTCGCATGGAGTTTACGAAACATGCAACGGGCGGACGAAGGCTGGCCGATGGTGGAGCACGCACAAGTAGTGCTGCGCAAGATTGCACCCCGATCGGCTGATTATGCGCAAGCGTTGTACTTTGAATCCGCCTTTATGAGCTCCAAGCAGCCGCAGCGGGCTGTGCGTGCCGGAGAAGCTGCGTTACAGCTAATAGAAGAGCTTGGTTTGCATGGCTATCACGCTACGACCGCTCGCTACATATACGCGCAAGCCCTGATTGCGGCTAACAACCTGGAGCAAGCGGTTGTCGAGTTACGGAGATCGGCCGCCGAATTCGAGCAATTGTTCGGCCCTGACTATATTGATTTGGCCTGGATCAACACGATGCTGTCGGAAAGTTTGCGTAATCTCGGCAAACTCGACGAAGCGCGGGAGGCACTCCAGCGCGCAATCTTGATTTTTGAAAAGCATCCGGAGAAGCGGGCAACCGGGTTAGCTCAAGCCCGCTCATCGCTAGGTAAGCTGCTACAGGCCATCGGAGATTGGCGAGGCGCCAGAGAACAGGTCGATCTGGCGATCTATGAGCGGCTGCAGTCGAGCGAGAAAGTCATGCCGACAGTTGATCAGCTTCTCAGCTTACGCGGCATGCTATTGGTCGATCAGGGAAGCTTGCAGGAAGGCACTAAACAGCTGTTGGAAATACAGAGCAGAACTCCACGCGAGCTGCATCACGCGCACCTGTTTTTTTGCCAAGTATTGGCGCGTGCCTACGTCGCGCTCGGCAATTCAAAAGCAGCGCATGAACAGATCGCCATCGGGAAACGCATCCTTTTAGAACGTGGAGCGACCAGCAGCAGGGCTTTTGCCTTGGCTGCTGCAGCCGCCCAGGTCGCAGCTGCCACCGGCGACACTAGTGCGGCGCTGCGCGAGCTTGAGGACGCACGTAAAGCACTTAACGTGACATCCATCGAGCCGATGCGCGATCCAGAATTAGCGCTCGCTGCAGCGCGTGTTTACGACATGCTTGGGCAGTTCGAAGAAGTGCGCACTCTTAGCGCGCCCTTGCTCACTTCACTCCTGGCGGAGCCGGCCGGAAGGCTCACGATGGGCTTGCACGGCGAACTCGCTTTCCTTGCCGCGCGTGCACGCATGGATAATGACCCGAACACTGCGAAGCGATTGTTGACTGTCGCCGCGGAATCATTGCGCAAGACTCAAGTCCCGACGAGTCCCTTGCTGAAACGCGTAGAGAAGGCACAAGCCGCCGTTGTTACTCAGTCGGCTTCTAGACGCTAACCCTCTTTGGATCGAAGCGCTTGACGCCTCGCGAGCGTTACATCGCGGACTTAATTCCCCGCCACCGGGTCAATCTGGCTGTGACCACCGCCAACTTGTTCCAATTCGTCGCAGCTTAACTCGACGACCTCTTCCGTGACTTGGTCCATGGTTACTCCCGTCGGTTAATTGTATTGCTCGACAGTGCAGTTGGAGGCTACGTCAGGGCACCGGAGTTTTCAAGCATTTCCTTTCTTCACGGCGCCCACCTACGACGCGTTCCTCGCACTCGCGTGAATATTCCACAAATCATCGCCGAATGGCCGGATTCACTTCACGGGGACGTAAATCCCTATAAGTGGAGCGCAAATGCAGGCGTGATGACGCAAGAACTAATAGTGCAATTACTCACCGCAATTTATGCAGTTTGCAATGCGGTGCGGTTGCTGATCTATGTGCCGCAGATCGTAGCGATCGCGCGCGAGCGCTCCGGCGCCTATGCGATTTCGATGTTCTCCTGGATTTTCTGGTCGTTTAGTCACGCGGTCACCGCGGTTTATTGTCACGTCGTCGTGCACGATCCGCTGCTTGGCAGCATGATGTGGGGCAACGCATTTGGTTGCCTGGCGGTTGTGGTGCTCACGGTGGCAAAGCGACGCCGCTACGGTTGGAGTGGCGAAACAAACTGCACTTGACGCAGGTGCTAGATGAAACTGCGCCGGCTGACGACGGTCCTAATCATATGAACAATATCAAGCTAAGCCTGGGCGACGGCGAAATCCTTCTGGATTCACTGCTTCGGCAGGACGTCGACATCGCACACGATTGCGGCGGCGTGCTCGCCTGCACGAGCTGCCGTGTGGTCATTCGGGCAGGGTTAGAGCAATTGACGGCGCCGAGCAACGACGAGCTCGATATGCTGGATCGAGCTGACAGTAAGGCCCGGAACGAGCGTCTCGCGTGTCAGGTGCGAGGTGCGGGCGAGCTTGTGGTCGAGATTCCGCGCAGCGAAGCGCCTGTGCACACGATCGAGCGCCCCGTTTTTGTCAGCGCGCGGGCTGCAAGGCATCTAGCGGCTCAGCTTGCGAAGCATCCTGGCGCTGTCGCCGTGCGCCTGGCAGCTTTTTCGTCAGGCTGTTCGGGCTTTCGCTATCGCGTTGATCCGATCGATGCCGTGCAGGACGGCGATAGGGTCTTCGACGGCGGCGGCGTACGCATTGCAGTCGACGCCGAAAGCCTGCCCTACGTTCAGGGCACTACGCTCGATGTCGTAGAGGAGGGACTGTCGCGCCGCCTGCGCTTCGACAACCCCAATGCGCGGCAGACCTGCGGTTGCGGCGAGAGCTTTGGCTTCTAGGACGTGTTGATGCGGGAGTACCGCTCGATCCACCGCGAAGCGGTGGTATCGATGCGGCATTCAGACCTGTTCTAGTTGACGCGGGTCTTCAGATTATCGAGACCGGCGCGGTACACCCCAGCGATCGTCTTCTTAATTGCCTCGTCGGAAGCGCCGGGATTCACGGTGAAATTTGAGCTCCAGATGATTCGCGAGCCCAAGCTGCTTTTCTTGACTTCGATCGTCGAAACGTAGCCGCTGATCGGCAGTGGCGATTCGATGATCCGGTACTGGTACGAGTGAGCGGCGGGGTCGTAGGCGGTCAGTTCCTCTATAAATTTCGCTCCGTCTTTGGTTGCTAGAACGCGAACCGTGCCCTTCGCGTTGCCGGTGCCTTTCGTGATCTCGGTACTGGCGAATGCCGGATGCCACGCCTGCCAGCGCTGGAAGTCATTGACGACCGCCCACGTTTGCGACGGCGACGCTGTCAGTTCGACTTCTTCCGTCACCGATTGCGTGGCGGCGAGCGCACCGGCAGCGCTACCAGCCATCAGCAGGCCGACGCCAAGCGCGCGCATGGAGGCCGCGCCAGAGCCCGACTTCGAGACGAGGTTCTTCTTTGATTCTGTTGATGCAAGGTCGTGGTTCGGCCTGTCATTGCTGTTAGACATTGTTGAACTCCAGTTCGATTTTGTCGGGTCGGCATGCGCCGCTCGACCGAAGACGTTCTAAATAGGCGCGATGGCCGAAAGCCCTCTGATGGGACCTACGAGGTGGGACCTATTTCGGATGCAGATCGCTGCGAAAAAAAATTTCGAAGTGTTAAAAACAAATTCATGCCCGCGCCCTGGCATGCTCCAGAGAGAGCATGCGAACGCGGACGAATCCGCGCTAGAGCAAAATCGTTGCGGCGATCGACACCGCAGCCAACGCGGCCGCCGCCAGGCCAAGCGCCCGCGTACGTTGGCGCGGGTTTGCATGGTGCGGCTCGTTTGCCAGACTTCCATGGCGCTCAGAATCAGTCTCAATTCGTGAAATGTCGGACATCGACGACCAGCCCGCCGCC
>DATEOP010000197.1:0-4625 GCA_035274065.1 Burkholderiaceae bacterium | reverse complement strand
TTGTTCGAGCGATTCGACGCGAAGCTCGACAAGCACCAGGGCAATCTCATGCGCTCCGCGGTCGAGCTGGCGAAGGACTGGCGTACCGATCGCATCCTGCGTCGCCTCGAAGCGATGCTTGCGGTGGCCGACGGTGAAACGTCGCTGATCATCACCGGCACCGGCGACGTGCTCGAACCGGAATTGGGCCTGATCTCGATCGGCTCCGGCGGCCCTTATGCGCATGCTGCGGCGCGCGCTTTGCTGGACAACACCGACCTGCCACCGAGAGAGCTGGTGAAAAAGGCGCTCGAGATCGCCGGCGACTTGTGTATCTACACCAACCAGAGCCACACAATCGAATCAATCGACTAAGTGGCAAGCAGTGATCTTTTACCCTTTGCCTTTGTCCTGCGCGCGTACGCGCGCCCGCTCCGAAGGGAGCGCGCCTAACTAATCGCGACGAGTGCACGTGTGACCGCACAGCGGTCGCGTACACGAGGAGCGCAGCTTCTATGATGACCCCCAGAGAAATTGTTCACGAGCTCAACAAACACATCGTCGGTCAGGACCGCGCGAAACGTGCGGTCGCGGTTGCGCTGCGTAACCGCTGGCGGCGCCAACAGGTGAGCGAGCCGCTGCGCTCTGAAATTACGCCGAAAAACATTCTGATGATCGGGCCGACCGGCGTTGGCAAGACCGAGATTGCGCGTCGCCTCGCGCGCCTGGCCGACGCGCCGTTTATCAAGGTTGAAGCGACCAAGTTCACCGAAGTGGGCTATGTCGGCCGGGATGTCGACACGATCATCCGCGACCTCGTGGATATTTCGATCAAGCAGACTCGCGAGTCGGAAACGAAGAAGGTGGCGACCCGGGCGCAGGATGCTGCTGAGGACCGCGTGCTCGACGTTCTGGTGCCGCCTGCGCGCGACGTGGGCTTCTCAGCGGGTAATCGCGACGATCACAATGCAACGCGCCAGAAGTTTCGCAAGAAGTTGCGTGAGGGTGAGCTCGACGACAAGGAGATCGAGGTTGAACTGGCGACGCCTTCTGCGTCGATGGAAGTGATGGCCCCACCTGGAATGGAGGAATTGACGCAGCAGATCCAGACGATGTTCTCCAATCTAGGCCGCGATCGCCGCAAGGCGCGCAAGCTGACCGTGAAGGAAGCGCTGAAGCTGCTGGCTGACGAGGAAGCGTCGCGCATGGTCAACGACGAGGAATTGAAAACGCGCGCGATTGCGAATGCGGAATCCAATGGCATTGTGTTTCTCGATGAGATCGACAAGATTGCGTCGCGCTCCGAGCTGCAGGGAGCCGACGTGTCGCGCCAGGGAGTGCAACGCGACTTGCTGCCACTGGTCGAGGGCACAACCGTAAACACCAAGTACGGCATGGTGAAGACCGACCACATCTTGTTCATCGCATCGGGCGCGTTTCATCTGGCCAAACCTTCGGACCTGATCCCGGAACTGCAGGGGCGCTTTCCGATCCGGGTGGAGCTCGACTCACTGACGGTCGATGACTTCGAGCGGATCTTGAAGACGACCGACGCGAGTTTGACGCAGCAATATGAAGCGCTGCTCGCGACCGACGGATGCGCATTGCAGTTTACGGATGACGGCATTCACCGTCTCGCGGAGATCGCGCATCAGGTCAACAACTCCACCGAGAACATCGGCGCGCGCAGGCTTTACACCGTGCTTGAAAAACTGCTGGAAGAAGTGTCGTTCGGCGCAGGCAGTCAGGTGAGCGGCAATGGAGCAGAAGGGCAGCGGGTTCGGATCGACGCAGCGTATGTCGATGCTAAATTGTCCGATCTCGCGCAAGACGAAGATCTCGCGCGTTACGTGTTGTAGTTTCGACGGATCGGGCGACGATGAAACGATGGGCAGCGGCGGCAACGATGGCGATCTCGCTGGCGACTTATGCGCAGCGCAGCCCCGACATCGACGTCAGAGCGGCATGGGCCCGCCCGACGGTGGCAGGCCAGATGGGCACCGGCGCTTTCATGCAGCTGATATCGCGCGACGGAGCCCGCCTGCTCGGTGCGTCGAGTGATGTTGCGGCTGTTGTCGAGATTCACGAGATGACAATGGAGGGCAATGTGATGCGGATGCGCCCCATCCGCATGCTCGATCTGCCCGCTGGCGGCACAGTCGAACTGAAGCCGGGGGGTCATCACATGATGCTGATGGATTTGAAGCGTCCGCTCACCGCCGGCGAAAAGATCAAAATCAATTTGCAGCTCGAAACACGCGACAAGAAGCTGGTCACGCAACCGATCGAAGTCGAAGTTAGACCGCGCGCCCCGTAACAGCGCTGCCAAGGCACTTGGCTCCTATCACGCGCCTGTTGTTGTAACTCATCTCTCGCACACCTTCGCTACTCGGCGCGTTCTCAGGCAACGCGAGTGTAAGATGCGCGCGCCCATGGACACGGCAATAGTCGACTCCGCGCTGATCGCCCCGCAGCTAAAGGCTGAAATTCTGTCCGAGGCCCTTCCTTACATACGACGCTTCCATGGCAAGACGATCGTTATCAAGTACGGCGGCAACGCCATGGTGGATCAAAACCTCAAGGAAGCGTTTGCCCACGATGTCGTGTTGTTGAAGCTCGTCGGAATGAACCCAGTGGTCGTGCATGGCGGCGGACCGCAGATCGATGAGGCACTTGAACGAGTTGGAAAAAAGTCTGCTTTCATTCAAGGCATGCGCGTCACCGATGCGGAGACGATGGAAGTGGTCGAATGGGTGTTAGCAGGTGAGATACAGGGCGAACTCGTCACGCTGATTAATCGATTCGGCGGCCAGGCGGTCGGCTTGACCGGCAAAGACGGCGGTCTGATTCGTGCGCGCCGGCTTCGACTGCCCGATATCGGCGATCCGTCGAAAAGCCATGACCTCGGTCACGTTGGCGAAATTGAAGCGATCAATCCTGCGGTGGTTAAGGCGCTGCAGGACGATGCATTCATTCCGGTGATCTCGCCGATCGGGTTCGGCAGCGATGACCTGACCTACAACATCAACGCCGATGTCGTGGCCGGCAAGATCGCCGAAATTTTGAAAGCCGAAAAACTTGTGATGCTCACAAATACTCCGGGTGTGCTCGACAAAGGCGGCAAACTGTTAACGGGGCTTTCGGCGCGGCAGATCGACGGCTTGTTTGCCGACGGCACGATCTCCGGCGGCATGCTTCCGAAAATCTCGTCGGCGCTCGAGGCTGCCAAGACCGGTGTCAACTCAGTTCATATCATTGACGGCAGGGTCGATCATTGCCTGCTGCTGGAGATCCTGACTGATCAAGGCGTCGGCACAATGATCAAGTCGCACTAACGGAGTTCTGATGGCCGATCGACCGGGCTTCTTTCATCGTTTTTTCCGCGGACTGTGGAGTTTTCTCAATTTCACGCGGCAATTGATTTTCAACGTACTGTTTTTCGCGATCGTCGCGATATTGCTGATAGCGTGGTTCGCGAGCGAGGGGCCGAGTGCGGTAGGACCTGACACTGCGCTGGTGCTTAACCTCCAGGGCGAGATCGTTGAGGAATACACCATCGGTCCGCGGGAGGCGGCATTGGCCGAGGCGCTGGGCGAGCAGCGCTTCGAGACCCGGGTGCGCGACGTACTGGCCGCGATCGATGCTGCCGCCAAGGACCCGCAAATCACCCGTGCTGTACTGGTGCTCGATGAAATGCGAGGTGCGGGTATCGCGACGCTGCGCGAGATCGGTGCCGCGCTCGAGCGTTTTAAGGCTAGCGGCAAGCCGGTCTACGCGTGGGGCGAGAATTTTGGGCAGGGGCAGTACTACCTTGCGGCGCACGCCAACGAGCTTTACCTGCATCCCGCCGGCATCATCGGTGTGCGTGGCCTCGAGGGCACGCGTGGCTACTACAAGACGCTGCTCGACAAGGTTGGCGTTAAGGTGAACTCATTTCAGGCAGGCCGCTACAAGAGTTTCTCGGAACCGTTTACACGCAACGAAGCTACACCCGAGGCCAAGGAAGCCGACGCGTTGCTGCTCAACGGTCTGTGGACTACATGGACCACCGACGTTGAGCGCGTTCGGAAGCTGAAGCCTGGAACTGTCGGCGCCGTAATCGCCGATTTGCCGCAGCGACTGGCGGCAGCCCAAGGGGATATCGCACGACTGGCACTAAATGAAAAGCTGGTCGATGGGCTGAAGACGCGAAACCAGTTTCGCGAGCAGCTGCTGCAAGGCGGCGCTCCGCGTAGTGACGACGATAGCGAAACCTTTCGCCAGGTTTCGCTGTATTCGTATGCACACCACGCTCAGCGGCCGCCGGGTGGCAATGCGATCGGCGTGATAGTCGCGCAAGGCGAAATTACCAATGGTGATGCGCAGCAGGGACGGGTCGGAGCACGCACAATGGTCGAGCTCCTTCAACGTGCGCGACAGGACGACTCCATTAAGGCAGTGGTGCTCCGGATCGATTCCCCGGGCGGATTAGTGCAAGCATCCGAGCTCATTCGTGAACAGCTCGATCTAACGCGGCAGGCCGGCAAGCCTGTCGTTGCGTCGATGGGGGATGTCGCAGCATCGGGTGGATATTGGATCGCGATGGGAGCCGATGAGGTCGTGGCCGATGAGGCCACGATTACCGGATCAATCGGCGTGTTCGGGCT
>DATEOP010000196.1:0-4039 GCA_035274065.1 Burkholderiaceae bacterium | reverse complement strand
TCCGCAATCACACGACGGTCGTTCGGCTTCAGCGGGTCGACCAACGTCAGCGTCACGCCGATTTGATCGCGCCTTCCTCCTTGAGCAGTGCGATCCAGCGGTACCGAAGCGATCAGCAATCGGTTACCGGCTTCATTCCAGACTGCCTCGCTACGCGTTTCCGGGTCTGACAGCAGCGTGCTGGCGCGATTGTCGAGGTCGAGGCGATAAATTCGCGATGCTTCGTTGCCGCCGGTGTCGCGCGAATAAATAATAAAGCGGCCGCCGCGCGGATCAAACGAACCGTTGCTGATCGGCTCGGGGAAATCTGTCAGGCGTTCAGCTGAGGCGCCCGGCGCTGGCAGCAAGAACAGCTGGTTGACGTTGGACCCGGCGGCACGATGGCTAACGAGCATCTCGCGTCGTGCCGGATGCCAGTCCGCGAAAGCGTGGCCACGAAAATCGCTGTAGCCGCCAACACGTGCAGCGAGTGACTGGGAAATCGCGGGAATCCCCTCGATCAGAAGATTCGGATTGGGCGCAACGACTTCAGGTGTTTGGACCTCCGTGGTTTGTGCAAGTACTGCGGTCGCGAATAACGCGAGTGCGGCTGCAATTGTCTTCACTGGCTGAGGACCCCGAGGTTGACGAGTGCGGCACGATACTGGAGCACGTTACAAAGCCTCAACCCACTCGGCGTTGTAAACCTTCCAGCGGCCATTTTCGCGACGCCAAACCGAATCGAAATTCCAGCTTTGGCCGCGTTCCGGCAGCAATCCGGCGCCGCCGGTAGCAAATACTCGAACCTTTGCATGCGCGCGATCGCCGTCCATTCGTACATCGGTTACTACAGTATTGACGCTGATCTTCTCGTTGCGCAGAGTGGCGCCGACCAGTAAACGCTTCGCGTCCTGCTTGCCGAACGCACCGGACTCGCGGGTGAAATCATCGCTGATTGAATCCAGAAAGGCGGAAGGCTCGCGCTTCTCGATGGCCTGTGCCATTGAGGCAATCGCAGCGCGTAACTCGCGTTCGGGATCGGACCGACTGCAACCTACCGATGTCGTTGCCAGCGCAACGGCGACGATATGCGCGACCAGGCGCGCGTTCATCAACCCAGATTCGGCGCCAGCCAGCGCTCCAGCTCGGTCACCGCTTCGCTCTTACGCCTGGCCAGGTCTTCGAGCTGATCGCGACCGATACGGCCGACGTTGAAGTACTTCGATCGCGGATGCGAAAAATAGAAGCCGCTGACGCTGGACGCCGGGCTCATCGCATAGCTCTCCGTCAATGTCATTCCGATTTCTTCGGCGTGCAGCGCCTCGAACAGATCACGCTTTACCGAATGCTCGGGGCACGCCGGGTAACCGGGCGCCGGACGGATGCCTCGATAAGTTTCCTTCACCAGCTGTTCGTTCGTCAGCACTTCTTCGGGAACATAACCCCACAAGTCACGGCGCACTCGCTCGTGCAGCATCTCTGCAAACGCTTCGGCAAGACGATCCGCAATCGCCTTCAGCATGATCGAGCCATAGTCGTCATGCTTCGACTGAAAAATCGCTTCGCGTTTTTCCAGACCAATGCCCGACGTGACCGCGAACATTCCAATGTAATCGGCAATGCCCGAGCTCTTCGGCGCAATGAAGTCGGACAGGCACTGGTTGGGATTCGGAACGCCGTCGATCACCGGCTTCTTCGTTTGCTGGCGTAAACCGTTCCATGTAAACAGCACTTGGCTGCGCGATTCATCGGTATAGACCTCGATGTCGTCGCCGACCGAATTGGCTGGGTGAAATGCAACCATGCCGTTTGCCTTCAGCCAACGCTCATTGACGATGCGCTCAAGCAGCTTCTCGCCCTCGGCAAACACTTGGCGTGCGTGTTCGCCAACCACTTCATCGGCGAGAATCTGTGGAAACGGGCCATGTAGATCCCATGTCTGGAAAAACGGACCCCAGTCGACATACTTCGCAATCATTGCCAGGTCGTAATTCTTGAACGCACGGCGGCCGAGAAATTTGGGCTTTGGTGGTGCATAGTCCGCCCAATCGATGCGCGACGCGTTAGCGCGGGCTTCTTTCAGCGTGACGAGCTCCGGCGCTTTCTTCGATGCATACTGCGTGCGCACACGGTCATATTCCGTCTTGATATCGGCGATGTACTTTGCGGCGGCATCGTCCGACACCAGGCTCTGGCACACACCGACCGAACGGCTCGCGTCCGACACGTAGATCACCGGGCCGTTCGAATAGTGCGGCGCGATCTTCACAGCGGTATGCACCCGCGATGTCGTCGCACCTCCGATCAGAAGCGGCAGCTTGAAGCCCTGGCGCTGCATCTCGCGCGCAACGTGCTGCATTTCCTCCAGCGAAGGCGTGATCAAACCCGACAAACCGATCATGTCCGCCTTCTCTTCGCGCGCAGTCGCAAGAATTTTCTCGGCAGGCACCATCACGCCCATGTTGACCACATCGAAGTTATTGCACTGGAGGACGACCGACACGATGTTCTTGCCGATATCGTGCACGTCACCCTTGACGGTCGCGATCACGACCTTCCCCTTCGCGCGGATCTCGCCTCCGCCTGCGCTCTTTTCGGCTTCGATAAACGGGATCAGATGCGCGACAGCCTGTTTCATCACGCGTGCGCTTTTGACGACCTGCGGCAGGAACATCTTTCCGGCGCCAAACAGGTCACCGACGATGTTCATGCCGTCCATTAGTGGCCCTTCGATCACTTCGATCGGGCGTCCGCCGCGCTCGGCCACCTGCGCACGCGCCTGCTCGGTGTCCTCGACGATGTGCTGCGTAATTCCGTGCACCAATGCATGCGCGAGACGCTTCTCGACTGGCTCGGCACGCCACGCCAGATCTTCCTTGCGCTCTTTTCCGCCCGCCTTGATTGTTTCCGCCAGCTGTACAAGGCGCTCGCCTGCGTCCGAACGTCGATTCAGGACGACATCCTCGACTGCTTCGCGCAGTGTCGGATCAATGTCTTCGTACACACCCAGTTGTCCGGCGTTGACGATGCCCATCGTCATTCCGGCACGTATCGCGTGATACAGAAACACGGTGTGAATCGCTTCGCGCACATGGTCGTTCCCGCGGAAGCTAAAGCTCACGTTGCTAACGCCGCCGCTGACCTTCGCCAGCGGCAGGTTCTGCTTGATCCAGCGCGTGGCCTCGATGAAGTCGACGGCGTAGTTGTTGTGCTCCTCGATTCCGGTGGCGATCGCAAACACGTTTGGATCGAACACGATGTCCTCGGGAGGAAAGCCGATCGTGTCGACAAGCAAGCGATAGCTTCGCTCACAAATGCGGATCTTCCGCTCGAAAGTGTCGGCCTGACCCGCGTCATCGAAAGCCATCACGATGACTGCAGCGCCATAACGACGCGCCAGCTTCGCTTGCTCGATGAACGCTGCTTCACCTTCTTTCAGCGATATCGAATTAACGATGCACTTACCCTGCGCGCACTTCAACCCGGCTTCGATCACGCTCCACTTTGAGCTGTCGATCATCAACGGCACGCGCGCGATATCGGGCTCCGAGCCAATCAGTTTCAAAAAGCGAGTCATTGCGGCTGCCGAATCGAGCATCGCTTCGTCCATGTTGACGTCGATGATCTGCGCGCCACTTTCGACCTGCTGCCGCGCAACGGCGACAGCATCTTCGTACTGCTCGTTCAGAATCAATCGAGCAAACGCTTTCGACCCTGTCACGTTTGTGCGCTCGCCGACGTTCACGAATAGCGACTCGTCGTTGATCGTTAGCGGCTCAAGTCCGGACAGACGCATCGCGGGTAACTTCGTTGGCACGACGCGCGGGGTGAGTCCTGCAAGAGCCAAAGCCGTTGCCCGGATGTGTTCAGGCGTCGTTCCGCAGCAGCCGCCGGCAATGTTGACGAAGCCCGCCTCGGCGAATTCCTTCAACAGACTCGAGGTGACATCAGCCGTCTCATCGAAGCCGGTCTCGCACATCGGGTTCGGCAGTCCAGCGTTCGGATACACGCTGATGAACGTATCGGCCAGCGTCGCAAGTTCCTCGATATACGGCCTCAT
>DATEOP010000195.1:0-3035 GCA_035274065.1 Burkholderiaceae bacterium | reverse complement strand
CCCGATCCGATCACAGGCGGGCTGCTGTTTGCGGCGATCGCCTCCGTTGCCTGGGCAGCGACCGATTTTCGGATCACGATGGATCAGACGATCAAGCCGGTGCTGCTGCTGATGTTCTTCGCCGGCGTCGGCATGTGCGCTGACCTGAGCAAGCTTAAGCAAGGCGGCAAAGCCCTCGTGATCTTCCTGCTAATTCTGGCTCCGTTCATACTGGTGCAGAACGCGGTGGGCATCTCGGTCGCGAAGCTGTTGGACCTACATCCAATCTTCGGGTTGGTGGGCGGTTCGATCACGCTGGTCGGCGGACACGGGACCGGCGCCGCGTACGCAGAGCGCTTTGCCGAAGTCAACAACCTGCAGGCCGTGATGGAACTGTCGATGACGGTCGCCACGATCGGCCTGATTCTCGGGGGCATCATCGCCGGCCCGGTCGCGGAATACCTGATCAAGCGCTACAACCTGCGCTCGCAGGCGGTCGAGGGAGCCACGGCCGATAGAGCCGAAGAGGCTCTTCCGATCAGCACGGTCGGCACGATCGGGGCGCTGGCAGGAATTTTGGCTGCGGTGGTTGCGGGGCGCTGGCTGGCGGCGAAGTTCTCGGGCGGCACGATCACGATACCGGCGTTTCTATGGTGCATGCTGCTTGGCGTGGCGATCCGGAACCTTGTGCCCTTCACCGGCGTTCGCATGGATGATCGTGCATCCGACCTGATTTCTGGCGTCTGCCTCGGGCTGTTTCTGGTGATGACGATGATGGCGCTGAACCTGATCGAAGTTGCGCTTTCTGCCGGGCCTTTTCTCGTCATCATCGCTGCGCAGGTCGTCGCTATTGCGCTCTATGCGATCTTCATCTGTTTCCGTTTTATGGGCCGCAACTACGAGGCGGCGGTCACGTCAGCAGCGTTTATCGGCTTCAACATGGGATCGACCGCGACCGCCATGGCGAACATGCAGGCGATCGTCAACAAATACGGACCCGCGCCTCAGAGCTATCTGATCGTCCCGCTTTCCGGCGCGTTCTTCATCGATATCATGAATGCGTTTCTGCTGACCGGCGCGCTGGCGCTTGTTGGAGGCTGACATGCGCGTCCTGCTGCACCTCCTCGTAATGGTTGTCCTTTCCGCGTGCGGCGGGGGCCCGGACGAGTCTGTGCTCAGAAAAGACGTTGCCGAGCGCGTCGCGCAGGCGCTGCCCGCGGGCACTGTGACCGTGGCGACGCTCGAGCGGCGCGGCTCGCAAGCGGACACCAAGGCACCCTCGGGCGAGACGCGCCGCGTTGTCTATTTCGATACGGAGCTGAAGCTCGAGCGTGATTTCGATTTTGGTGCGTGGGATTCTCCGGGCGTCGCCGGCGTCGTTTCTGCACTCGGCACCGGCCCAAAAGGCATCGTCGGCATCACGTCAGGAGGCAACAAGGCCGGTGATCGCGTGCTCGCACACGGCACGGTGCTCTACAAACGCGAAGGCGATCGATGGGCTCCGACAGTATCGGGCGGTTTCGCTCCGACCGACGCTCCGGCATACGCGACTGCAGCACCGCAGGGCGGAGCTATTGGAATCATCGACCAGATGCGCACCGTCGTTCAGAGCGTGCCGAAGGATATTTCCCCGTCCGCGCGCGTGCTGATCGAGGAGGAGCTTGTCGCGGCTAACGCGGCAATCCGCGCCGCTGTCGCACGCGCATCGCAGGGATATGCAATCGCGGCCGGCCCCGAACACGGTCAGTACTTCCGGTTTGCGCAGGCGCTTGCCGATCCCAAGGGCCTGCGTATCGTGCCTCTCGTCACTCGCGGCGGTGAAGAGAACCTGCGCATGCTGCGCGATGGCAAGGTGCAGCTCGCGCTGTCACAGGGCGATGCGGCGCTGGCGGCCTACGAGGGCAAAGGCAGTTTCGCCGAGGATGGGGCGCAAACAACATTGCGTGCCATCGGCAGTCTGTATCCGGAGCCAGTTCACGTCATTGTCAGAGGCGATAGTCCGATTTTGTCAATGTCGGCACTCGCTGGACGCCGCGTCGCAATTGGGCAGGTCGGATCAGCTTCGCGCACGACAGCGCTGCGTGTATTGGAGGCGCACGGGATCGGCCCAAAAAATGTTCAGATGCTTGAATTGCCGCTGAACGAGGCGCTGATTGGACTGCGGCAAAAGCAGGTAGACGCGGTGATCCAGGTGATCGGTGTCCCAGCAGACAGCATCCGCGATGCCCTCACGAATGTTCCACTGCGTCTGGTTCCGCTGTCGGAGCGCGGCGTGGCGATCCTTGTCGCGTCCAATTCTGGTTACTTGGCTCACACGATTCCGCGTGGAGCTTATGCAACGCAGAAGGAGGACGTGCGCACTATTGCGACCGCCGCGCTATTACTGGTGAGCTCGGATCTTGCGGAGAGCGAGGTTGGCGCGATCACGCGTTATGTGTTTGGACCGGCGCGGGACTTTGCTTCGCGCGGCAGCGCTCAAGGCACGCAAGTGTCCGCGGCGAATGCGCGGCTCGGCCTGCCGATTCCTCTGCACATCGCGGCGGCGAAGGCACTCGAGGGCCTGTCACAACCGACGGCTCCGCCTCCGGCCTCGCCTGCCAAGAAATAGCGGCTCAAAGTCGCTGCGGCTGTGGCGACGAGCTGCACCGCTGTTGAGCTTATTCGCGGTTAGCTGCCATCAAGCGAGTAGAAGGCAGCCAGTAGTCTTTGGTCGAGGAGGAAGAAGACATGGGAAAAACAACGCGGCTGTTCGTTTGCATATTGGCAATCTCGGCGGCAGTCACCGTTTCGGCACAAGAAAAGAAATCTGCGGAGCCAACGCCATCAGAGTGGCGTTTGAAGATCCAAGCGGACAAGAAGGGGATCGTCGAGCGCGCGATGAAGCTCACACCCGAGCAGAGCAAGAAGTTCTGGCCGCTCTACGAATCATTTCAGAAGGAGTTGGAGCAACCCCGGCGCGAATACTCGAGAGCGGTCCTTGATTATGTGGCTGCCGGTGATTCGTTGACCGACGCCGCTGCAAGGCGGCTCGCGGAACAGGCCCTTTCGGCGAACGT
>DATEOP010000194.1:0-3348 GCA_035274065.1 Burkholderiaceae bacterium | reverse complement strand
ATGTGATCGACACCGGCAGTAACAAGATCACGCATACGATCAAGGTGGGTCAGCGGCCCTGGAACATGGCGCTGACCCCGGACGGCGGGAAGCTATATGTTGCCAACGGCCGCTCAAACAACGTTTCGGTAATCGACACCGCCACCAAGAAAAAGGTCAAGGACATCGCAGTCGGAGAAACACCTTGGGGTGTTCTAATTCCGGAGGGGCACTAGCAAGGGCCTCGCGGAACGTTCCGGTCCTCAATGTGAATCGCTTGTTTCGACCGCGCCTTCGGCGATCAAGCGGTCGATCTCCGCGTCCCGATAACCAAACTCTCGCAGAACTTCGCGCGTGTGCTCACCGAGCATCGGCGCGGCGCGCGCCGTCGCGGTCGGCGTACGTGAAAAGTGCAGCGGACTTCCGAGTGCTCGCATTGGCCCGGCGTGCGCATGATGTACATCGACAACCATCCCACGCGCAAGCGTCTGCGGATGCTCCAGCGCCTCGCCGATCGTATGCACCGGTCCAACAGGAACCCCAGCCTTGTCGAACACAGCGATCCATTCGCTTCGGCTGCGTGTTGCAATGACCTCGTTCATCGCCGTCGCCAAGATGTCGATGTTCTCCATCCGCGCGGTGTTCGTTGCGAAGCGTGGATCGCCGCGCCACTCGGGATGGCCCAACACATCGGCGATCCGCTCCCAGTTCGCCTGATTCGCGCCGCCGATGTTGATCCAGCCGTCGCTCGCCCGAAACGCCTGATACGGCGCGGTGAGGATGTGCGCCGATCCGGTCGCGCCAGGCGATTGGCCGGTAGCGAAATAGATCGCGGCGTGCCAATACGTCTGTTGCAGCGCTGCTTCCATCAATGACGTGTCGACAACCTGACCCTCGCCAGTCTTCAGCTTGTGGGTGTACGCAGCGAGAATGCCGGCAACCGCGAGGATGCCTGCATTGATGTCCGCCACCGAATTGCCTGTCTTCGCAGGTGGACGGCCCGGTTCGCCGGTGATCGACATCAAGCCCGCGAAACCTTGCGCAATCAGGTCGAATCCGCCTTTGTCGCCCAATGGGCCGTCACGCCCGTAGCCCGAGACTGCGCAATAGATCAATCCAGGATTTTCAGCGGCGAGCACGTCGTAGCCAAGCCCAAGCTTCTCCAACGTACCCTTGCGATAGTTTTCCGTCAGCACGTCGGCGGTGCGCACCATCTTCAATAGAATCGCGCGCCCTTCGGAGTGCTTCAGGTTCAACGCAATTCCGCGCTTGTTCCGGTTCAGAATCATGAACGGCGCTGACACTCCGTTGACCTGCGGCTCGTTATAAAGACGAGAGTCGTCGCCGCCGGGTAGCTTCTCGACCTTGATGACGTCGGCGCCCATGTCCGCGAGCATCATTCCCGCAGTAGGTCCGGCCATGATCTGCGCGAGCTCGAGAACGCGCATGCCTCCCAATGGACCGCTCATCGGCCGAGGAACTCTGGTTTCTGCTTTGCGAGGAATGCCGCGTAGCCGATGCGAAAGTCTTCGGTGTCAAAGCAATCGAAACATTCATCAAGCTCGTCTGCAGTCAACGGCGTGCGCTCGGCGAGGCGCCGGGCAAACTTCTTGTGCCAGCGTGCCGCCAATGGTGCGCCTTCCGCGACGCGCTCGGCCGCAGCCCGAGCTTCGCTTGCAACCTGGTCATCCGGCACGACGCGCGTCACCAGTCCTTTTTCCTTCGCTTCTGTTGCATCGAAGATACGCCCCTCGAGCAGGATCTCGAGAGCGATGGCCGGCCCAACCAAGCGCACAAGCGGTGCCATCTCGGCGTAAGCCATCACAAGACCAAGATTCTTGATCGGCGCGCCGAAGCGGCTTGATTCTCCACAGATGCGCAGATCGGCAAGTGCGGCGATCTCGAGTCCGCCGCCGACGCAAATTCCATGAATCTGCGCGATCAGCGGATGCCGACACTGCGCCAACGCTTCCGCCGTGCGATGCATCACCTTGCCGTACTCGATTGCCTGCTTTTTGTTCGAGCGCTCGTGTGCAAATTCTGCGATGTCGTTGCCGGGCGAAAATGACTTCTCTCCGGCGCCGCGGATGATTACGCAACGCAACGAGTCGTCCGCCGACAGCTGCTCGACCGTTTCCCCAAGCGACGCCCACATGTCGCGCGTCAACGCGTTGAGTTTGTGCGGTCGATTCAATATTACGGTCGCGATTGCGCCGTTACGCTCAACGTCGATCGAGTCCATCACTAGCGGTAAAAGTATTCAACCAAACCCAGGCCCGTCACCGGAACATAGGTCACCAACAGCAACACTGCCAACAGCACTGCGATGAAATACACATTGACGCGCGTTACAGACCATACCGATTCCTTTGCGATCGAGCATGCAACCATCAGCACACTCGCTACTGGTGGCGTCTGTTGCCCGATACCGAGGTTGATCGTCACGATCAAGCCGAAGTGCACTGGATCAATTCCGACCGCTCTTACGAGCGGCATGACAATGGGAACCACGAGGATGATCGCTGCCGCTGAGTGCAGGAACATGCCAAGGAAAAGAAAAAGCACGTTGAGCAGTGCCAGCACGGCCCATTTATTGGAGGTGAAATCGGACACCGCCTTTGCGAGCGCCTGCGGCGCTTGCACTTCGCTCAAATAGGTGCCCAGCAAAGCACTGGTTGCCACCAGCAGCATCACCACAGCTGTTTGCACGCCGCCTTCGAGCAGTGCTTTGCGAAGCTCGGCAAGGTTCAGCTCACGATAGATCACGAGGCCAACCAACAACGCCGCGACAACCGCCAACGCAGCCCCTTCGGTCGCAGTGACCACGCCGCCGAAGATTCCGCCGAGGATGATGATCGGCAGCAGAAAAGCCCATAACGCTTCGCGCGCTGCCTTTCGCACACGTGCCCACGAAAACGCGGCTTCGCGCGGAAGGTTGTAGCGACGCGCAAACCAGGAAGCCATTGCCATCAACCCGACGCCGCCCAGAATGCCAGGAACAATGCCGGCGACAAATAGCTGCACCACCGACGTCTCAGCCATCACTGCATACAGAATCATCGGAATCGACGGCGGAATAATCACGGCCAGCGTGGCCGCCGATGACATGACCGACGCGGCCAATGGCGCTGGATAGCCCTTGGCCTTCATCCCCGGAATCATGATCGATCCGAGCGCCGCGACGTCGGCTACGGCCGAGCCCGATATTTCCGCAAAGAACAGCGACGCGCCGATCGACACATGCGCGAGTCCGCCGCGGATCCAGCCGAACAGCGCCGAAGCGAATGCGATCAGCCGGTGCGAAATGCCTGACGCATTCATGATGGCGCCCGCCAGAATGAACAGCGGGATTGCGAGCAGCGGGAAATT